>JBNKYV010000094.1:0-14004 GCA_050301075.1 Gammaproteobacteria bacterium | reverse complement strand
CGTCCACTGCGAGTGTTGAATATAGTCATTCTCGCGTGTTTGGTGTGCCTCGTTTAATGTTTGCCACTGATCTGATGGTATCTGATGTTTTGACGGATGAGCTGATCGATCGGACGGATTGGGATAACCGTTTGAGTTACCGAATTGGCAAGCTTGAAGCAAGTGCCAGTTACCGCATGACGGAGACTGACAGTCGGGAATATTCTCTGCTATACTTCCGCGCTATGCGCCGTTTCTGACGGTCATGAGCACAATAATAATAAGGTTTTATTACATATTTTTTAATCTAGTTGAGGAGAACGTTCACTATGTCTCGCGTTATCAAGCATAGTAAATTGAAATATGTTCTGCTTGCGGCAGCGGCGTGGTTGTCTGCGTTTATGTTGCCCCAATCAGCACATGCAGAGTACGGCGATGTGGTAATCAATAACTACGCGGACGCCGCTGGTATCCGTCCAGTAGTATTTCCACACTGGTTTCATCGTATTCGTTTCCGTTGCAAAGTTTGTCACGCAGACTTGGGCTTCGAATTCAAAGCGGGCGGTAACAAAATCGACATGGCTAAAATCATCGACGGTAAGTTCTGTGGCGCTTGCCACAACGGTGAGGTTGCATGGTCGGTAGAAAACTGCGCGATGTGTCACTCTGCAATTCCTGGCACTCCGACTCACTTCCACGGTTCTACGGTTCAGCGCCTGATCGCGCCAGCCTACAAGCCAGTTGCTAAGTAAGGGGAGTGAAACGATGAAGATGCGTACTAAAAGCGTATTGATGGGCTTTGCCCTGTCTCTGGTTGTCGCTGCTCCTGCGTCTGCTCAAAGCGAAGCTACGGCTCCTGCTGCTGAAGCAAAGCAAGAAGTGATTCATTTGGCTCAGGTTTCTGGTGCAAACACCTTTAACCGTAACCTGAAAAAGCCAAAGCAAAAGAATGCTCCACCACCTGAAGATGGTATCCATGACACTGAAAACGAAGGTACTTTCGTTCTTCAGCCACCACTGGAAGCATACCAAGGTCTGCCAACGACTGAATTCGGTAACTACGTTGATTGGGTAAAATCGATTGATGACAAAAAACTGAACCCACGTTGGGATCGTATCGACTCTTCAGAAGAGCCTTTCGTGATGGATATGGATATTGTTCGTCAAGTTAAGGCTTCTGTGCCTGATGTTGTGTTTCCTCACCGTCAGCACACTGAGTGGTTGGCGTGTTCAAACTGTCACCCTGCTATCTTTATTCCACAGCAAGGTGCTAACCAAATGAACATGTCAGGTATTCTGCTGGGTCAACAATGTGGTGTATGTCACGGTAAGGTATCTTTCCCAATCACCACTAAATCTTGTAAGAAGTGTCACTCTAAGCCAAAGCCTGCTGATTGGCAGCCACCTTTGAGTGAGGCTACTCTCAAGAATCCTTGGAGATAACCGATCTCTTATAATTAGAAGTGCCGAGATGGCCGCCCTAGGGCGGCCATTCTCACTCTGGGGGGAAAGGAATGCGGTACGGCAGGGAGTTAGCCGAAGTCCGTTCATGTAAACTAACACTGTCGGGGGTGTTGAGTGATTGAATCAAAGAACAAATTAATCTCATTGGCTGTTGCTGCTGTGCTGGCAGGTTGTGCTGGACCGCAAGAAAAGCCAATGAGCGGTGTGTCAGAACCAACTCAAGCGAAGCAAGCACCGGTTGAAATGGCCGCAAAACCAGTTGTCGCTCCTGCGCCAGCTCCGAAAGAAGAGCCTGCTAAAGAGGTTGTTGTGGAGGCTCCAAAAGTAGCAGAGACACCTAAAGTCGAGGCGCCAGCGCCAAAGGCAGAACCAGCGCCAGCTGCGCCAAAGGTTCAGCATAAGATTCCAACCGATCCAAACACTTTTCTCGTTGTTTCTGAGGAAAAAGGTGCGGAGCATCCTTCCAAAGCTCAGGGGGCAAACCAGGGCTTTACTGTGAATGGTGTTCAGGGTAAGGAGCTGGTTGTGACCCGTGGTGAAGAGTACAAATTCATTGTTGATACGGGTGTTCAGCATGACTTTTATATCACTACCAACCCTAAAGGCTGGGGTACAGGCACATACTCAAATGGCGTCGAGGGACAATTTGTCTACAAAGGCGAAGTGAGCTTTAAACCTAATGAAAAAACGCCTGATCTACTCTATTACCAATGCCGTAACCACAAATTCATGGGTGGTAAGATTTACGTCCTTGATAAAGGGGAAGATATTGCCAAGCTAAAGGCTTCGTTGGCCGCCAAGGATAGCGCCGCTACAAGCACGCGTCGTACCATGGCAACTGCTACTGAAGGATCTGTAAAACAGAAGCTTAGCTACGCTTCGATGGTAATGGGTTCTGGCAGCGCCAAGCGCGTTGAGGAAAGTGGTAATGCTGAGGCAATCGCCATTTTGAAAGACGCACGTGCCAAAGTCGATGCCGCTAAAAACTTGCTTGCTCAGGGTAAATACCAAGAGGCTATGGATAGTGTCAACGAAGGTTTACGTCAGATGACTGCAGCCTCTCGTGCAATTACTTCAGAAAGCGAAATGGCGGGTGTAAACCACAAAGCTAAGCACGAAGAATTGCTAGGCTCTTTGAAGACCTATGAAGGCTCTTATAAGCAAAACTTGTCGCGCGCAGCGAAAATGAAGCAAGAAGTTAAGCAGAAGCTTGACGATGCTGCTTATAAAAAACTGGTGGATGAGGGTAAATCGCTGGGTGCCAAGGGTGATTATGTTAACGCTAACAAGAGTCTGGAAAAGGCTCAGGTGATGATCACCCAAGTGTTGACCAATATGCTTCATGCTCAGACGGTTACTTACGACAAAAACTTCGATACGCCTGAAGAGGAGTACAACTACGAGTTGGCTCGTTTGGAGAGCTATGAAGAGCTGATTCCTCTGGCTATTGAGCAAAAGCAACCTTCACAACGTTCGCTGAAGTTGATTGATACTTTTATCGATAAAGCGACCAAGATCAAAGGTGAAGGCTTGGATGTTGCCAAGAAAGGCGATTACAAAATGGCAATCATGGCGATGCAAGCAGCGACTTCTAATCTGCAGCGCGCATTGCGTATGATGGGAGTTAACTAACAGGGAGCAAACTGTTCCCAATCCCGTGCGCCAACAAATGGCGTCAAATAACGGGGTTGTGTATAGTTACGGGGCCGCCAGCAGATGCTGGCGGCTCGTTTACGTGAGTAATTCCTAATAAGTATAAGATTATGTTGAGTGTGAAGAGAGTTAAGTCATTGCTGGCAGTTGTCGCTTGTGTTGCGGCGATTCCTGCGGTGAGCTACGCGCAAGAGCCGACCGATCCAGGCGAATTCTGGAACACGGGGGATCACTATCAGCTAGAGGGCAAGGTTGTACCTGTCTATGAAGACGGTATTCACGACCCTACCAATGATGCTGTAAAGGTTTTGCAAGAGCCGGTTGAAGCGATGCAGGGTTTTCCTCGTGATAAATCCGGTGTTATCGATTGGGTAAAAATTCTTGAAGATGGGGGGATTTCTCCTCGCCCGAGCAAAACTGGCGAAGGTGAAATGCATATTGTGGATTTTGACGTGATTTTCAAAAACACGCAGTCCATGCCATTCGTTCGCTATCCCCATCGTCAGCATACGGAATGGTTGACGTGCAAGAACTGCCATCCAAAAATATTTTTACCTCAAAAAGGGGGCAATCCTGTAACGATGGCTGCCATCATGCAGGGTAAATATTGCGGTGTGTGCCATGGAAAGGTTGCTTTCCCGCCAAGTAAGAATTGTGGACGATGCCATTCAGTTCCTCGCGATACAGTTGGCTTAAGATAGCTGTTTGTCTGCTAGGGCTGGTGCAACTGACGGGTTGCTCTGGCTTTGGCGGCTTGACGCCTGCCGGTGAGAGTAAAGAAGCGGCAGCGGTAGCTGATTTGTTTGAAGAGGCCGCTGTTACGCAACCTGAAGAGAAACCGGTGAGTGAAAAAGAGGCGGTGCTTGAAAGCGTCGTCGAAGAGGTGCCGCAAAGTGAGGCTGAACAGATGCAGCCTATTCCAATTGTGGAAACGCCTCTTACGGTTTATGACTGGGGCGTAATACAGGGCGGTTTTACCGGTAACAGCTTTGCCGGAATTGTGGAGAGCGCATTCGTCCGTCCTGTTGCTGTTGCGGCTCGCAACGAGTATGTCTATGTCGTCGATCAGGGGCTGGACCAGGTTCTTCGCTATGATAGGGCGAGCCAGCGCCTATCTGTATTACTCGATCTCAAATCAGCGGTAAAAGGCGAAGTCGCTGATATCTACGTAGACAAAGATTTTAGCTTTTACATCACCGATACCGATGGTGGCCGAGTACTGCATTACAGTCGAGATGGCAGTCTGATCCGCGTCTTTTCTGATTACTTTAATTTGACCAAGCCCGTGTCGGTTGTGCTGCTACGCAATGGTGATTTGGCTGTGGCAGATGGCCACTATGATCATATTTTGCGTTTTAACCCGTTTGGCAAGTTGATCGCTGCGCATGGTGGTCGTGGTGCAGAGGTGGCGCAATTTACCAATATTATGGCAATGGCTGTTGGCCCGGATGGATATTACGTCGGCGCGCGTGTTGGACGTAAGGTTCAGGTTATGTCACTCGATGGCCACTATAACTACTCATTCGAAGAGGGTAAGGTAATCTTCCCGGCTGCGATTGTGGTGGATGAATATAATCGCAGTTATGTCGCAGATTATATGGATCATCAGATCAAGGTCTTCGATCGTGGTCGTCTGATTGCGACGATTGGCCGATCTGGTTCGGGACCAGGTCAGTTTATGCGTGTGACTGACATGTGGCTGGATGAGGATTATCTCTATATTGTCGACAGTTTGAATGCACGTATTCAAGTGGCCCGTTTGGCGCCACTAGGCTCGAAAGAGCTGGAATTCAATGCTGTAATGCCATAATCAAGGGGAATGTATGCGCAATCCCCTGCTGATTTCTATACTGACGCTGGCCTTAATTGGCTGTGCTCAGGTACCCAGTAAATTTCGATACCACCCTGCTCAGGAGCTTACGGAAGAGGTCTCTTCCCAATTGGTTTGGCCTTCGCCGCCGGATAATCCTCGTTTTCGTTACCTTGGCCAATTAACCGGCGAAGATAATTTTTTTAGTCCCGGTGAGGCTACTGCGAATGCCGGTATTCGCTTCTTGAAGTGGATTGTGGGCTTGGCTGGTCATACGGAAAACCCTGTGTTGTTGCAGCGTCCCCAGGCAGTGATGGTTGCTCCGGACGGACGGATTTTTGTCTCTGACGTGAGTCGCCAAGCGGTTTATGTATTTAATAAACAGGATGCCAGTCTCTCAGTGTGGGAGTTCGCTGGAGAGGAATTGCGCTTTGTGCTGCCTATCGGTATGGCGTTAACAGCCCAAAATGAGCTGTTGGTTGCAGATGCTTCGCTGGGAGCTGTTTATCGCCTTGATTCGAGTGGAAAACCGCTCGGTGTCTGGGCTGGCGATGAGGTGAGCCACCCGACAGGGCTGGCGATCAATCCCGAAACGGATTTTGTATATGTAGCGGATCGGGCGGCCAATCAAATCAAGGTGTTCGATGCCGAAGGGGCTCTGCAGTTTACGATCGGTGAGTTTGGTGAGGAGCTCGGGCTGCTGAACGGGCCTACATATCTAAGCTGGGCAGATAATAAGCTTTACGTAACCGACACATTAAATTCCCGCATACAGATTTTTCGCCCGAAGGTGAGTTTGTCTCCAGTTTTGGGCGAAGAGGTGTCTACCTAGGGGATTTGCCTCGGCCCAAGGGCGTGGCCGTAGATAAAGACGGCAATATCTATGTGGTGGAATCGTATTACGATTATTTGTTAGTATTCAACCGCGAAGGTGAGTTATTACTGCCAATCGGCGGTTCAGGATACGACATCGGGCAATTCTACCTGCCGGCGGGGGTGTGGGTGGATGAAAATAACTATGTGTACGTCGCGGATACGTTCAACGGCCGCGTAATGATATTTGAATATCTTGGAGAGGTAGATGGGCTTAGCCATACGACAAGCGGCGCTAGTGCTGGCGGGGCTGCTGTGCATTAGTGGTGCGCAGGCTGAGTTAGTCTCAGATATCCGTAATACCAAACATAATTTTTCCGCAACGGTTGTTCCATCCCTGCCAGACGGCGCTGCGCGTAAAGTTCAGGCGACAAATGAGTCGCAAATCTGTGCGTTTTGCCATACGCCGCATAAAACAGCTACCCAGCCTAAAGCGCCCATCTGGAACCGTAAGCTTTCCGGAGTGACATATACGCCTTATACATCGACTTCGATGGATGCTGTTGATCTTGGCCAACCAAACACCAAGTCTAAGCTTTGTCTTTCATGCCACGATGGTACGCTGGCAATTGGTACGGTAAACGTACTTAATCGTGAAGAGAACCCTATTATTCCAATGGCTGGTGTGCAGGCGGACGGTACTATCCCTGCTGGTTTGGGTGAGCGAAGCGGCTTTACACGCCGCATCGGTACTGACCTAACAAACGATCATCCCATCTCATTCACTTATGATTCTGCGCAATTCGTGCGCGATGGTGAGTTGCGCGATCCTGCCATCGAACCATTTCTTGGGGTGCGTACCCAGGGCGGGCACAAGCCCACCATTCCATTGGACGATGGCCAGATGGAGTGTGTTTCTTGTCATGACCCGCATATCAGAAGTTCCAGTGGTGAAAACGTTAAATTCCTACGTGTAAATCGCTTCCAGCAAGCTCAGCCAGTTGAGGGCTCGTTTGACTTGGCCAATGATGTGATTTGTTTGGCATGTCACGAGAAGTCCGGTTGGGCCGATTCGGCTCACGCAAACGTGGCCGTTGCGAATGAGGTTTATACCGACGAGGCGGCTGATCTGCGTGAATTTCCACGCAATACCCAGGTGTGGCAAGCGGCCTGTTTTAACTGTCACGATCCGCACACAGTTCAAGGTTCGCGCCGTCTGTTGCGCGAAGGAACTGACGATGCTGGTCAGCTAGTTAGCAATGGTATGCGTATTAAGCAGGGCGGTAGTGCGGCCATTGAAGAGACCTGTTATGCCTGTCACTCCGCGGATGGTAATGTGCTGCAAGGCCAATCTGTTCGTCCTGGTTTTGAAGTGCCGGATGTAAAAACCGACTTCACAACCATGCGCATACATATGCCAATAGCCAGCACGGATCAGGCCGCTCAGGAAGAGCGTCATTCGATTGGTACGGCGACCAGTTTTGCTCAGAACGGTAAAGACTTTATGGAGTCACCGCAGCGATTGGGTAAAGGTGACCTGACAAACCGTCATGCTGAATGTACAGACTGCCATAACCCGCACCGCGTGATTAAGAATCGTCGTTTCAACGATGATCCAAAAATCCCAGCGACCGAAGGTACGCATAACCATACCATCGCGCAAATTGCTGGAACCCCAGAAGGTACACACACAAACGTTGCTTCGGGTGTGCTGCGCGGTGCCTGGGGCGTTGAACCTATCTATGGAGACACAGCATTTGGTTCAGAACCAATAGATTTCAACGTGAAGCGTGGAGATGGTTATCCGGGTGCGCCAGTGCCTGCTGATCCTGATGCGGCTACTTATGTAACGCGCGAATACCAGATCTGTATGAAGTGCCACTCAAACTATGGCGCAGATTACGATACTAATCCGCCACCGCTGGGTACCAACCACTCAGGTGGTACTGCGCCAGGTACAAACAGCCTGTTCTACTACACAAATCAAGGTATGGAGTACCAGTCTCCAGATACTCATAGGGGTGAAGGTACACCGGCTGACGGTAGTGCAAGTGGCGCCTTTAGTGGGCCGGTTGGTGAGTGTGCACAGGTGAATCAGGGTTCTATGACAACACCGCAAGTGGTGCGTCCTGGTTATTTGGATACCTATGGCAACTGTGTAAACCTAGTTACTGACAACCACCGTGCTTGGCACCCTGTAATGAGAGAGACTGGCCGTACGGCTGGTTCCGGCGCTACTGGTGGTGGTGAGCGTGATGCCAGTTCTAACACCTGGTTAGAACCCTTTAACTCCGCTGTTGGCACGCAAACTATGTACTGCACGGACTGCCATGGTTCTGATACCGCGCCAGGCACTGCGATACCAACCGGTGGTGAGCAAGGTAATGTGTGGGGGCCGCATGGCTCCAATAGCGACTTCCTGTTGAAGGGCCCTTGGAATCAGGAGACCGGGCAAAATACGCCTGAAGGTCTCTGCTTCAAGTGTCATGATTACAACTCTTACGGTAAAAAACTTCCGCTGGGTCCTGGTGGCGCTGCGTTGGTAGAAAAGAGTGGTTTTAGCACCACCGCAAGTGCGGGTACATGTCTGTCAGATTTCGCAGGCAAGAACCTTCACTCTGGCCATGCAATGGAAGGGCAGGTGACCAACTTCCGTTGTAACTACTGCCATATTGCCATTCCGCATGGCTGGAAGAATAAAAACTTCCTGGTTAACTTGAACGACGTTGGGCCGGAAGTTGGATTGAGCTCAGCCGGTAATCAGGTGCGTAACAAAACAAACGCCCGCTATTTCCGTGGTCCTTACTACAATGGTTCAGTGTTGAAAGTCGTAACCTTTAACAGCAGTGGTAACTGGGTGCACTCGGCGTGCGGTTCTTCTGGTGTACCGGGTAATGGCTGGGTTGGCGGTAACGGTAACGATGGCAATATTCCATGGATGACATATCAAGGCGCGGGAAGCGAGGCATGTAACCTGCTGCCATGATCATGCTGCTGTCCAGGTTGGCCTCTACCCGGCTGACCTTATTCGGAATGGCTCTGCTCGCCGCTGGCGCAGGCCTGAGCTATGACAATCCTGCAGAAATGCCAGTTTGGGTGTTGGTTGTTCCGCTGGCATTTCTATCTATTAATCTGTTTGCAGCAATCATTGTTCAGCCCGGGATCAATAAACGTCCTGGGTTGTTAACCTTTCATATTGGTTTGCTGGCGGTTTGCGTGTTGGCTGCTATCGGGCGTCTGACTGTTTATGAAGCGCGCATCGAAATGCTCCAGGGAACGGAATTTTCCCCCGCTCAAGCGTTCAATGTTCAACAAGGCCCTTGGCATGTCGGTGATCTGAATGCTCTGGCATTCGTGCAGGGACCCTATACGGTTGAATACGGCCCGGAGCTGAGTCGTGGCCCTACCCGTAGCCATGTGGCGATTCCTTTACCTGAAGGCGGTTGGGATGAGAAAGTCGTTGGCGACGATACGCCGCTGCTGTTAGATGGTTACCGTTTCTATACAAGTTTCAATAAAGGTTTTGCGCCGATCCTCACCTGGCTTTCTGATGCGGGAGAGCAAGTAACGGGTGCTGTGCACATGCCTTCCTATCCGCTGTTTGAATATAAACAGGATAGTGAGTGGGTAACGCCGCTCGGCGAGCAGCTGAAATTGTGGCTGCGTTTGGAAACCGGATATACAGAAGAGACCTCTTGGGTATTGGATGGCGAGCGCTCGACTGGGGTGCTGGTTGTAAATAGCGGTGATCAGCGGGTGGAACTGTCGCCCGGCGATGAGGTCAGCTTACAGGGTGGGCGTTTGCGTTATGAAGCACTTAGCACCTGGATGGGATACAAAATTTATTACGACCCGACGTTAAAGTGGTTGTTTATTGCGGCTGTCTTGGCTGTGTTTGGTTTGATGCAGCACTACTGGAGTAAGTTTTCAGTGCAGCCTATGCAAAAAAACGACATTGATGTTCGGGTAAATGATGTAGATAAAGGAGCGCAAGGGTGACAACTGCAACAGAACTCCCCTGGCTGTGGAGCGGCTTGTTTGCATATGCAATTGCAACCATGCTCGCGTTTTACAGCGTACGTATCGTTGGTGCTCATGGTCCAACTGCAACAATTGTACGCACTAATGAAATGCGCATCCTGCTCAGTATTGTTGTTGGTGTGCTATTGCTGACAACTGCGTTGGCGGTGCGCTGGGATCGTTTAGGGCATGGCCCGTTTGTAAATCTCTATGAGTTATTGACCAGCCAATTATTTAGCCTTGGCTTGATCTACTCTATCGTCTATTGGCGAGTACCTGCGCTGCGCAGTAGTGCAGTTGTGGTAATGCCCTTGATCTGGATCTTGGGTACATGGGTGTTGTTATTAGAACCTGCAGACAGTCGATTCCCTCCAACCTATGGCAATGACTGGTTGTGGGTGCACGTGGGCATGGGGAAAATCTTTTTGTCATTTTGTCTTGTTGCTGCCGGTTTGGCGGGTGTGATCCTTTTAAGGGGAATGCCTGCATGTCGCTCCTGGTTCGCGCATATGACAGACGAAGCGCTGGATCATCTGGCATGGCGTTTCATGATGTTGGCACTGGTGTTCGATAGCTTTATGTTGATTGCCGGTGCTGTATGGGCGCAGGATGCCTGGGGCCGTTACTGGCAGTGGGATGCATTAGAGACATCTTCGTTCATGACATGGCTATCGATTGGTGCGGCTATCCACGCACGCGTCAGTTTTAAAATTCCAATCCGCATTGGTGCTCTGGTGATCTTGGCCATCTTCGGCTTGGCGTTTATGACATATTTCGGCACGCCGTATTACAGTGAAGCAGCGCATAAAGGGGTGATATAGGTGATGCACGCCGATACAACTTCCACAAATCAATCTTTGGATGCGGCCGGTATATGGACTGCTGTGTTGTTGCTCATCGTCATGCTGGCGCTGCTGAGTGGTTACGCCAATCGTGCGCAGTTTGACTATCAACGCCCGCAAACACTTGAATCGTCGATGCCGAGTGCGAGTGCCGATCCACGTGGCCACTCACAGCAGTGGCGACAACAGCAGATTGATGAACGTTTTCAACAAGCGATTGCCATGCTGCATGCCAAGCAGTATGACTTTGCCATTAAAGCATTGCACCGCGTTATTGAGTTGGCGCCAAAGATGCCAGAGGCTTACGTGAATATGGGTTATGCCATGTTCGGCAAAGAGGATTACAAAGCTGCGGTGACGTTTTTTGAATCCGCCATCGAGATCAAGCCCTATCAAGCCAATGCCTATTGGGGACTGGCTGTGTCACTGGAAAAGCTAAATGACCTGCAAGGTGCGATGGGGGCGATGCGTACCTATATTCATCTTGCGCCGCCGAATGATCCTTTTGTGCGCAAAGCACGCTCCGCCTTGTGGGAGTGGGAGTCAACGCTTAAGCGTGGTCCGCTGCCTGAGCCGGAACAAGAGTGGATTGAGCGTCGCAGTCGCGAATGGCAAGAGCGTAGCGGGCCGGAAGCGGATACGCCTGCAAAGGCTGATACAGGTATCCAGGTTTCTCCGCACTAAATGTAAGTTAGCGGCGGGCAAAGGTTTCCGGTTGCCACTTTGATGACTGAGTGGTAATCGGAGCTTTGCGCGTTGCTAGAGTCTCTAATGCTTGATCAACTTTTTCTTTAATGACTGTTTCAGAAGTGCAGTTGTTTTGTTGGTAGCAAAATGATTGCAAGGCCTTAACGGCAGTTGCAACGCTAGTGTCTTCCGGCTGGCTCTCTTGCCAGCGATTCAAGCCCTCTTCTAATGTTTGTGCCTTCATCGCGTTTAACAATTTCAATTGCAGTGGATGACGAACATCAGGATGTTTGATCTCTTGTGGCACTTCATTCGTACCTATCGTAGCGCGGGGTGTGCGCGATCGTATTAACAACGCCAATGTGACTATCCACAAGCAAGCAAATAGGGTGGTTAAGGTCTGCCATACGTAACTTGTTTCGGAGGTTGGGCTGAACTGGGGTGGGCTGATTGTCGTATCAATCGTCAATTCAGGTTGCGGTAATGTCCCCTCATTAACGGTAATGGTTTGTGCATCTGTTTCAATAAAGTCAGCAACACCTTTGTCAGGATCGAAATAGGGAATGCGAATGGCGGGTATCGTAAATTCACCTGCTTCCATCGGCATGATGGATAGGATGTAATCGGCTTTGTCGACAACACCCGTGTTGAGGAACGCACTGTCTCTACGTGCGGCATCCGCATATAGCTTCAACCCATCGGGTACGTTAATGCCAGGTAGGTATTTAGGGAGCGTTACAACGCCTATCGGAGCGCTGACGCTAATGCTCCAGTGAGTAAGCTTGTATTGTTCGCCATGTGTCGGTAGACGCGTTTGGCTAACATGTGGTTTGCCAATAATGATGTTTTTTGGAATATCTTTGGGAAGCGCTTTGGTGGTTAGCTCAAGGCGCTGATGGGATAGGCGTAGTTTTCGTCCAGCCTCTGTTGTTACCCAAACATCCGGTAATTGAATGGTGAGGGGACCTGCTTCCGAAGGGAATAGAGCCCAGGCAACACGTTGAACATCGTATTCAATGCCGTTGACTATCTCTTTACGTGTTGCCTGTTCCAGCTTCCAATGCTGCATCAGTTCGATGCGTGTCGGTTCAGTTTCGAGGTTATCTCCAAAGCTGGCGCTTTGTAGTGCAACACGGTGATATAAATCGACATAGGTGACAATCTGCTCGTTGACCCAATAGTTGGCTTTGTCTGTGCCACCGCGTACGAATACTTCATCAGCAATAGATTGTGACTCGGGTAGCACTGTGACTTGAATTGCCTGTGTACTCATTCCATCTACCGAAAATGGTGGAATGGAGAAGGTGCCGCTACGTGTGGGGAAAAGATCGACTGTAATGCTGGAGGTGGAGCGCCCACGCCCTTCGTAGATGTTGTAACGGTTGTCTGCGACAGGCGTGCCCAGGGTAAAGTTGTCTGTTAGCAGTGTCAGGTCAACGTTGGGTTTTACGCCTTCTGCCCGCAGGCGAGTATCGCTATTAAGTAACTCCAATGTGAAACGAATATATTCGGACTGGCTTAACTGTGTACGGTCGATGCGCGCATTTAACTCGGCTGCATTGGTGATGCCTGCGCAAAGCAAAGTCCAAGACAAAATTAAGAGGCTTAAACATACGCGTGTTGCATGTCTGTGGGTTTGAATTGTCACCATGGTTTTTCATTTGCCCGGTTGATCGCTTGCCGGTCCTCTTTTTCAAAACGTTTCTTCAGAATGTCATGCAGGTCTTCTGACATATTTTCCATCTGTTGCCATGCCTGATCCAGCGGCGCGTCATGTTCTATAGGGCTGCTTTGGTTCCAGATAACCAGTGTTTGTTGTAATTGTTGCTGGCGCGCTGTTTTATTGCTTTGCATCGCCTTTTCTTCGTTCTTGCTCTGTTCTGAGTCGTTGCCAGCGAGCTTGTCGCTCTCTTGGCCTTTTAGTGAAAGTCTTTGCTGAGTATTGTCGACCTGCTGCTCGCCGCCTCTTTTGTTTTGCTGCTCAGCGAGGAGGGCAAGATTGCGATTGGCGTTGGGGTAATCTGTTTGCCAAAACAGCGCCTCTTTATAGGCACTAGCCGCTTCGTCTAGCTTGCCTTGTTGGACTAACGTATTGCCAAGGTTGTAAAGCGCATGAGCCTTTTGTTGATCGGTTTCAGCTAGTTGAAATGCTTGTTGAAAATGCTCGGTAGCGGATTGCCACTGCTGTAGTTTGTAGGTCGCAACACCTTGGCCAAACTCGCCAGTATAGGAGTTAATACTTTTGAAGAGTTCGTTAGCGTGTGCATAGTCGCCTTGGGTGATGGCATCTAACGCCTGGCTTTGAGTGAGCGGAAACAAGCCGTCAGAAGCCATTACTCCATTAGTGTTAAAACACATAGGTGCTGCAATAAAAATCAGTAACAGTTGCGGGCGGCGTGCAGTTGACCACAAGAAAAGCAATATGGCAGGTGCTAACAGCCAACTGAAAAGCGGTATGCCGTGGCGCTGGTTGATAATCTCTTGCTGTATATGCTGTAACTGTTTGCTCTGTTCTATCACTTCTTGAAATGCGGCAGGAGACAAGTCGTAATATCTTCCTTTGCCCGCATCGGCAAAAAGCTGGAGGTTCTGCCTGTGTAAGCGCGATACGACCAACTCTTGGTTCTTCGTGATCAGATTGCCTGATGAGAACGGTACTGGGCCACCTTGCTCAGTGCCTACGCCTAAGGTGTGGAGTTGATGTCCGTACTGACTTAACAGGCGGCTCGCTTGCAG
>JBNKYV010000093.1:0-28149 GCA_050301075.1 Gammaproteobacteria bacterium | reverse complement strand
CCTCTATATGAATTGGGCTATGATTTGGCGTTCGTTTTATAAGTATTACAATTTTTAGAGAGTTTTCATGGAAGCAGCAAAGATTTACCGCTACTGGGGAGTTTTAGCCCTACTAGTTTGGGGGGCTTTAGTAATTAGTTTAAGTCTTTTGCGATTAGACGCCTATGGCATTGATGAGTCTGCAGCCAGAGCGCTGTTATTAAACTGGACTGTTAGTGATCGTGTCGTTAATCCAATCGTTACACTAGGCGCACCGGACTTTCGCGCCTTACTATTTTTACCACTAGGTGCTTACTGGCCAGGCAGTATTGTTGCAGTAAAAGTATTTATGCTGTTCGTTCTTTTTGGCGCAGCAACAATGTTTTACCGCTGGAGCAAAAATAATGATGACGCCGAAACAGCACTCATTGCATCCGGCCTGTTATTAATCGCACCACTCTCTTTTATGCAAATCAATGCGGTAAGCGCAGGCCCATTCTTACTACTTGGTTTTGCAGTCGGTTATTGGTTAAACAACAAATACCGAAGCGCTGGAAAACAATTGAGCGGCTGGTACTTCACGCAACTATTATTGGTCGTTACGCTTACCACCATTCACCCCGCCGGCCTTGCTTATGCATTAGCGCTAGTATGGGAATGGCAACGTAACCCCATTGATGCACGCCAACAAAAACAACTGTACATAGGCGTAAGTTTAGCTGCCATTTTTGCTTTACTGTTTAGCTACTTACTTGGCAACCCGGCAATAACATGGGGCCTTAACCCTCTGGAGACACTGGGCGCAGCAACACTCGGACGAATCCCAGGCGACCCTACGCCACTCAGCGCTGCATCCGGCATCTTGCCAGCCATCATTGCTATCTCCGTTGTTGGCTTTCAATACAAACGCCTGCTCGACAACATGATGACACGCATGCTGATTGTCGGCATTCTGATCGGCATGAGTTCAGCAGACTTTGGCTGGGCCATGCTGGTTCTTGCGCTAGCACTCTATAGCGGAATCCCTTTGCTTATAAAACTGAACAAAGGTTTTGGCGGCAACAACTTTGTGGGGCAGCGCGGCATTGTCATGTTCGCCATCTTCATCATGACCACAGCCTTTATGGTGGGTGATCGTGCTTATCGCGGCAGTGTTGTGAACAGCACACTAGAGCCTAGCGATAGCATTATTCGCTCTCTAGCAGTAGAAACTGAAGATATGGAAGAGCGTTTCTTTACCATTAGCCAGTGGCCCGCTAAAACCATGCTGGCGATCAAACGCCCAGTGTTTCCGCTGCCACCAAACTTCGAAACGGCTGAAGAACTAATGAAAAATATCGGCAAGATCGATTTTATTGTTTTCGATCCGTTTGATCCTGCGAACAAACAATTGCGTGATCATTTAGCCAGCTCAACAAACTCCATCGAAACACTGATTCAACAACCCGAAGGGGTTATTGTTAAAGTGATTCAGCAAGAAGCACAACAGACCGCTAGCCCCATCCTTTAGGTTAACTTTGACAACTGGGGCAGTAGTAACTACTACGCTGCCCCTGTTTTAACAATTTGATTGTCGCTCCGCATTGGGAACACGCCGCCCCATCCCGACCATAAACATTCAACTGCTGCTGAAAATAACCCGGCTTACCAGAACCATCCACAAAGTCGCGTAATGTTGTGCCACCCTGCTTAATTGCAGCGGCGAGCACCAGCTTAATGGCTTCTGCCAATGCGTGATAACGTATACGGGACACCCTACCCGCGACTGACTGAGGGCGAATACCCGCAAGAAACAGCGATTCGCTTGCGTAAATATTGCCAACACCAACGACAACTTTACTATCCATGACAAACTGCTTAATCGCAATCTTGCGTTTGCGTGACAACTGATAGAGATAGTCTCCGTCAAAATCATCAGACAAAGGCTCTGGGCCTAAATGACTTAATAGCTCGTGCTCGAACGGATCGCCTTTAATCCACAACACAGCACCAAAGCGTCGCGGATCATGTAAGCGCAAGGCCTGACCATTTTCAAACACAATATCAACGTGATCATGTTTTTCTGCGGGCAAAGCGGCATCAACCAAACGCAAGCTACCAGACATACCCAAGTGAACCATAACCGTGCCACGCTCGGTCACTAACAATAGATATTTACCGCGCCGCTCAACTGCATCAACGGCACACCCTGGCAATTCACGTGTAATAGATGAAGGCACTGGATAGCGTAGTTTCTTGCAGCGCAGGATTACTTTGCTAACAACATGATTGGTCACGTGGGGCGCCACACCACGGCGCGTGGTTTCTACTTCTGGTAATTCTGGCATTGGAATGATCTAGGAAATTTTAATAAACAAATAGATTAGGCTTTACGTCGCTTCACCCAAACCGTTATACCGCCCCCAAGCAACAGCAGTGGCAATACAACAAGAAAACCAAAACCAATAATAATGGAATGGGTTTGAGTTAAATTCAGCTCAGTATCAATAGATGTTTTAGGCGGAATAGCAATCAACTGATCATCGCGACTCAACCAATTAACCGTGTTCATAGCAAGCGCAAGATTGCCGCCGTTGCCGATGTAGCTGTTGGAAATAAAATCACCATCACCCAACATCACAACACGCTGCTGACTTTCACTGCCTTCCGTATCTGTTTCTATGCTGCGCGTCAGTGCAATACCAATGTTCAGCGGCCCTGGCACATCTTCCATATTGTCATACTGAATTTGACCGGCGAGAACACCCGTTTCAGACCAGCTACGATCAGAGGTGATCAGAAAAGCATCGCTCTGCCACTCCTCCTGCTCTTCAACACTCAAGCCAGCGGCACGCGGAAAAACCGTTAACACATCAAACGTTTGCGTAACCGGGTGCATGCCGTAATCCCCAACGATAGCAAACGTAGGATCTGCATTGGCAAACATCTGGCTGGTAGGATCAACAATCACCCCCGGCTCAATGGTAATACCCAACTGCTCGGCAATTGAGTCCAAACCCCACAAACCATCGGGGTCAGCCAGCCATAACAGATTGCCGCCTTTTTCAAGATAGGCTTCGATTAACGCGACCTCTCCCGGCAAAAACTCTACCTGTGGCCCAGCAATGACCAGCACACTGGTGTTATCAGGGATCACACCTTGAGTCGCAAGGTTCAAACCCTGCAAATGAAAACCTTTGGCTTGTAGCTCTTTGCCCCACACATCAATATCGTGATTCGCCTCACCAAAGGCGCTACGCTCGCCGTGCCCTTCAACAAACACCAACCAACGTTCATCGCTACGCGTTAAACGTTGCAGCGCGTTGGTAATACTCTGTTCGTCCCAGGCAGCTATCTGCTCCTGACGACCGTGGTAATGCAACAACAGTTCACCATCAACAGTAATACCCAATTGACGCACCAGTTCAGGCTCTTCATCAGGATTAACAAATTCAATCGCAATATCGCGCTTGTAACGCTTATAACGATCAATCAGCACCGTGATACGTTTACGCAATGGCCCAACATCAGTCGTAAACACTTGCACCTTGATATCGCCATCAATTTCACGCAGTAGTTTGATACTGGCATCTGACAGCGTATTGCGAGCATTTACTGTCCAGTCAGATTGAAAACTGTATTGTTTGCTTAACCATGCTAGACCTATAACAGCAATAATGAACAGCATTACAAACAACAGGTTTTGCAACTTAATCTTGCGGCGTGATTTGTCTGTCACTTTCATATCAAACTCACCCCATTAGTGTTGCAGACGATCAGCATCCAAACGACGGATACTCATAACCAGAAAAAAGAAAATAAACAGCAGATAATAGATCACATCACTGCTATCAAACACACCTCGCAACAAGGCTTCGAAATGTTGCAGGATAGAGATATACGCAAACAACGCACTCGCCTGCGAGCCATCACCACGCCCAGCCCAGTCGAGTATCCACAACATTAATAACACGCCAAACGTACTCACCGCCGCCACTGTTGGCTGCGCCGTTAGTGAAGACATAAACACACCAATCGCGGCAAAGCTTGCCAACAACAGAAACAACCCCAACACACCAGAAAGCAGCATACCGAAATCGAGACTGCCACCTAATAGTAACGACAACGGCATCAAGGTAATCATTAGCAACATCAATAACAAAAAGCCCATCACACCGAGAAACTTGCCGATCACTATCTCACTCATTGAAAGCGGTGCAGAAAACAGCAGGCTCAAGGTTTGTGCTCGGCGCTCTTCACTAATCAGACGCATGGTTAATAGTGGCACCACTAACAACAAGATAATTGCTGCGTTACCAAATATTGGCGCAACGACAATTTCAGTAACACCCGGCGCCCCTTCAACCGCCATCAAGCGTGACTGAAAAGCCATATACATATCCAACTGACTCAAAAACAGATAAGCCAAAATGAACTGCACAACAGCAAGAATCGACCATGCCAATGGCGAAACAAACAGACTACGCAACTCGCGCATAGCGATGGTAAAGATCATGACGCAACCTCCGTTTCCGTCGCGGTAATATCGACGAAGATCTCCTCCAGGCTCATGCGGTCAGGCGTTAACTCGCATAAACCCCAATTATTCTCTACCGCCATCGGTACCAACTGTTCCGCCAATGCATCCAACTCATCTGTTTTCAGCACAAACACTGATTGACTTTGCTCTTCAACATCGCAATGAGAAAACAGCGAACGCATCGAGTCCAATGACGGCGGACGCTTAAACACCACCTTCAACCCACTGCCCTGCATACGCTGCTGCAAACCGGCTATATCATCACTCAATACCAGCTTACCTTTATTGATGATCTGCACGCGATCACACACAGCCTGCACCTCAGGCAATATGTGCGTAGACAATATAACGCTATGCTCTTCACTCAATTCTCGAATCAGCTGGCGAATCTCGCGAATCTGTATGGGGTCTAATCCCACCGTTGGCTCATCCAGAATCACGATGGCAGGAGAGTGAATAATCGCCTGCGCGATACCCATACGCTGGCGATAACCCTTGGAGAGATTGCCGATTAAACGTTTGCCCACATCCTGCAAACTGCAACGCGCTTTAGCACTCTCCAATGCTTGCGCCTGCTGTGCGGTGGGGATGCGATTAATCCTGGCACAGTAAAGCAGATATTCATCCACAGTGAGTTCACGATAGAGCGGCGGCTGATCCGGCAGATAACCCAGCAACCCTTTGGCCTGTTTGGGTTTATCCAATAGATCTATGCCATCGATCAACACGCGCCCGGCACTGGGTGCGAGATTGCCACTGATGATCTGCATGGTAGTGGACTTACCCGCTCCGTTAGGACCAAGAAAACCCAATACCTCACCGCGCTTAATCTCAAAGCTGATGTTATCGAGCGCGCAAAGGGAACCGTAGTAACGGCTAACCTGTTCAACCTGCACCAAGCTGTGTTCGGAAGTCATAAGAGGCCCAAGAGTTTGTTTAACGCTATAATTCGCAATAGTAGCAATTTATTAGCAAAAATTTCATGAAGAACAAATACATCCTTGGTGTAGACACCGGCGGCACCTTTACCGATTTCGTACTGTTTGATGGTCAGTCGCTCAAGGTGCACAAGCGCCTATCCACTCCACATGCACCTGAAGAGGCGATCCTACTGGGCGTTGAAGACCTCGGGCTGCAAGCGGATGAGTTCATCATGATTCATGGCTCTACCGTGGCCACCAATGCGGCCTTGGAAGGCAAAGGGGTGCGCACAGCCTTTATTACCAATCACGGCTTGGGCGATATGCTGACTATCGGCCGTCAGGCGCGTCGCGAACTTTATAACCTGCAACCGAAACCGATTGCACCGCCTGTGCCTAAAGAGCTGTGCCTGGAAACCGGCGGTCGCCTTGGTGCCAACGGTGAACAGGTTGAGCCATTAACAGAACAAGAGCTAACCACACTCAAACAGCAGATCGAGGCTTTAAAACCAGAAGCGGTTGCTATTAATCTACTATTTTCATTTCTCGATAGTCAGTACGAAGAGGCCATCGAAAAGATTATTCCTGAAGAGATTTTCGTCTCACGCTCATCCGCCATTTTGCCCGAATACAAAGAGTACGAACGCGGCATCACCACCTGGCTCAATAGCTGGGTTGGGCCGCTGGTCGAACGTTACTTGCAGCGTTTGCGCAAAGCATTGCCGGAAACCAGCATCTCCGTCATGCAAAGCTCTGGTGGCACCATCGCCGCAGAAAAGGCAGGCGCGTTAGCGGTACACATGCTGCTCTCCGGGCCGGCCGGCGGTTTAGCCGGGGCTCAATTTGTTGGCCAATGCAGTGGCAAAGAGAAACTGCTTACCTTTGATATGGGCGGCACCTCAACTGATGTTGCCCTGATCGATGGCCAGCTGCGCCTTACTAATGAGGGCAGCATTGGCCACTACCCTGTCGCGGTGCCAATGGTCGATATGCACACCATTGGCGCGGGTGGCGGCTCGATCGCCTATCTCGATGCAGGTGGCATGTTACAGGTCGGCCCGGAATCCGCAGGCGCTTCTCCAGGCCCGGCCTGCTATGGCCAGAGCGGTACGCGCCCAACCGTCACGGATGCCAATCTAGTACTGGGCCGTTTGCGCCCCGATGCCTTTCTCGGTGGCCGCATGACTTTGGATCTGCAAGCCGCGCGTGATGCCGTGAACAGCATTGCCCAACCGTTAGGCCTTTCTATAGAAGAGACAGCCAGCGGCATTATCCGCATCGCCAACGAACACATGGCACAGGCACTGCGCGTGATATCCATTCAGCGCGGCAGTGATCCGCAAGGTTTTACCTTAATGCCTTTCGGTGGAGCTGGCGGCCTGCACGTCTGTGCTTTGGCAGATGCATTGGGCATGGAAGAGGCCATCGTCCCCGTGCAGGGCGGTGTTCTCTCAGCCTTCGGCATGCTGGTCGGCAGACGTAGCCGCGAAGCCTCACGCACCATCGCCACTGCCGTTGAAGATATCAATCATGATCAACTCAACTCTATATTTGATGCACTAAGTGATGAAGTGAACCAGGCGTTAATCGATGAAGGTGTAATGCCAGAAAGCATTACGCTAAAACGTAGTGTTGATATGCGTTATCGCGGCCAAGCCTACAATCTGAATCTGAACTGGCTGAATGCCGAACAAAGCGTCAGTGAATTCCAACAGCTACATGAACAACGTTACGGCCATCGCCTGCAACAAGCAGTTGAGTTAGTGAACATTCGCGTGCGTGCCTTTGGCCCTAAACCGCAGGTAACACTGCCAGAGAGATCATCTGTCGATTCAGATATTCAAACAAAACAGGCTCAACTCTATGGCGTCGATGAGGCAGTCACAATCTGGCAAAGAGATGATCTACATGCAGGACAAAACATTAGCGGCCCGGCACTGATCACCGAAACAGTGGCCACGACGTTTATTGAAAGTGGTTGGAATTGTGAAGTGGATGAATTTGGTAATTTACTGTTAAACAAACAGTAAAGACTAATCGCCTAACAATGCCCGGCACGCCTCAGTCGCCCAGGTGATGGCTTCTAGATAGACCTCTTGCATGGTCTCCTTTTCCAACTTGTCGTATTCGATGTTATCCCAATCGCCTACTTCATATTGCTGCACTAGCTTCAGTAGTTCACCACCCGGGCCTTTATGTTGCAACAATGCCATGTTGATTTCAGGCGCCATCGAAAGCATGGCCAAGACTTTATCCATATCCATGTCTAGCAAGGCATCCAGCACGGATAACAGACCGATGGTAAAGAATGTATCCGTCTCTGGGTGCCCCAGTTTTTCCGCCAATTGTGAGCACATGCGTGCACGCACTGCTGCGGTGACCATCAATTCATTAGGTTTGTTTTCAACTCGTGATAGCACCAGTAACGTTGACCAATGCTGGATGATCTTGGTACCCAGCAACACAATAGCGCGCTGGATAGATTCTACCGGTTTGGATAGACCAAAAAAGGCCGAGTTCATATAGCGCAGCAGCTTATAACTCAAACCGATATCGCGACTGATCAGCTCTTCCATTTTGGTGACGGAGGCATCGGGACGTTGCAGCTCCGAAATCAACTGCATCAACGCGACCTGATTACTAGGAATACGTTTACGACGGATCAACCGTGGACGTGAGAAGAAGAAACCTTGAAAGTAATTAAAACCCATCTCCCGACAGGCTTCGTACTCTTCAATCACTTCAATCTTGGAGGCCATCAGTTTGATGGATTCAAACTCTTTAAGCAGTTCGATATGCGCGCGCATCCCATCTTCAGATAAGGCTTGGTAATCGAGCTTAACGATATTCGCAACTTTCAGTAACGGCTCTGCTTTTGGTGTAAAGACGAAGTCGTCCAATACAATGGTGTGCCCGAGTTTAGCCAAACGCACAACACCTTTGATGAGGTCATCATCAGGCGCTTCACGCATGGGTACCTCTATAGCAACACGACTACCCGGCGCTGGCAATGGATAGTCACCTACAATAAAACCGCGAGAGAGATTTATAAAAGCAATGCGACCGCCAACCAAACTTTCCAGACCAATGTCAGTCAAGGCATTGAGCATGGTCTGTGAAGTAGCCACATCGGCATCTTCAAACTCGGCACTTTGTGTTTCTCCAGCGCGATAGAACAGCTCATATCCATAGACATGCTGAGTGCGGTTGTAAATTGGTTGTCGAGCCAGGTAAAAGTCAGACATATTCAAATAATAGTTTTTAGTCTTCCGACACACTATTACATCGGCCGCAATTAGCACGTCATGACCGGCAAATGCATTTTTTTAGCAGAAAAAAAGGCTATTTTTTTACAACAGGATAACTGTAGCCAACCCTAAAAATGTAAAAAAACCAACAACATCTGTAACCGTTGTTAGCACGACAGAGGAAGAGAGCGCAGGATCAGCCCCCATACGGCGCATCATCAACGGAATGGTAGCACCAGCAAGCGCAGCAACAATCAAATTGATCAACATAGCCACTGCGATAATCACACCGATCATCGGCATTTCAAACCAGATGGCGGCGATAACACCAATCACACAAGCCCATAGCATGCCATTCAGCGCACCAACGGCCAGCTCCTTACCCAGGATGCGCCGCGAGTTAGCGGAACCGATATGGCCTAGCGCCATACCGCGAATCACCAGTGTCAGCGTCTGACTACCGGCAATGCCGCCCATGCTGGCAACAATCGGCATCAATACCGCCAACGCCACCACCTGTTCGATCGTGGCATCAAAAAGACCAATCACCCAGGAGGCTAACAGGGCCGTTACCAGGTTAACCCCCAACCACACACCACGACGGCGAGAACTGGTGACAACAGGCGCGAAGATATCGTCTTCTTCGTCAAGACCCGCCATACTCATGATGGAGTGCTCGGCTTCATCACGGATAACATCAACGACGTCGTCGATGGTGATACGCCCAAGCAGCCTGCCGCTTTCATCAACCACCGGCGCGGAGATCAAGTCGCGGCGTTCGAACAGCCCGGCAACTTCATGATCGGGCATATCGGCAGGAATAGGCTCTACATCGCGCACCATTACCTGTCCTACATGTTTACTAGGGTCAGTGGTGAGCAAATCAGCAATGGTTAACAAACCAATATAACGATCTTCGCGATTAACAACGATCAAGGCATCGGTACCGTCCGGGATTTCACCGCGCAGACGCAGATAACGCAACACGACATCCAGCGTTACGTTGGGGCGCACCGTTACGGTGTCGGTGTTCATCAAACCACCGGCCGTATCCTCCGAGTAGGAGAGCACCGCTTCCAGACGCCCCCGGTCTTGGGAGCCCATGGATTGCAACACTTCACGGATGACCATATCCGGCAGATCTTGCAGGATATCCGCCAGGTCGTCGGTCTCCATGCTCTCGGCAGCAGCAATCAGCTCTGCCGTCTCCATTTGATGGATCAGCTTGGTCCGTACGTCGTCATTAACGTAGGTGAGCACCTCACCGTCTTTTTCAGCATCGACGAGCTCCCAGGCCAGTTCACGCTCGTGCTGAGGCAAAGATTCAAGTAGATGGGCAATTTCAGCGGGATAGAGCTCGTTGACCATACGCCGGATATTGGCCAAACGACCACTCTCCAACGCTTCAGCAAAATCCTGAAGGCGCGTTTGCGAGTGCTGTTGTTCGGAAATCTCGGCCATAACCATCAACTTGCGGGCGGAATAGAAAGTAAAATTTTAAGGGGGATGGCTAAACTAAGCTAGCCCATAACGATGAATTTTTTATAACGAAGCACTATTAAGTTGATCAATCAGCTCATCTGCCTGCATTGCTGAAGCCTGTTTAAGAATTTCCTGCACCTGTTTTTGCAATTCAACCACATCACTCTCTTGCACAATTGACTTAATCTCCGGCAATGCTGTTGGCTGCATACTAAACTCTCGCAACCCCATGCCCAGTAATAAACGCGTGTAACGGGGATCACCTGCCATCTCGCCACACATGGCAACCGGAATCCCCGCAGCTTCCCCCGCGTGAATCGTCATCTGAATCAACTTGAGCACCGCCGGGTGTGAGGGCTGATAAAGATAGTTAACGCTATTGTCCAAACGATCTGCCGCCATGGTGTATTGGATAAGGTCATTGGTACCAATGGATAAAAAGTCGAGATGCTGGGCAAACACATCAGCGGCTAGCGCCGCGGCCGGCACTTCGATCATGCCACCAATTTGGACATTTTCATCATAGGCAATATTTTGCTCATTCAATTCACTCTTAAGCTCGGCAACAGCAGCCTTTACTTGGTTAATCTCATCAAGGCTCGCCAGCATAGGAATTAAAATGCTCACCGGATGTGTGGCAGAGGCGCGCAGTATGGCGCGTAACTGCGGAATAAAGAGCGTTTTATCTCGCAAGCAGAGACGAATAGCCCGCAAACCTAACGCCGCATTAGTGGCAATATCAGGATTGCCCGCCAGGCGATGATGTTCCGGCAAAGGTTTATCCATACCCAAATCAAGCGTGCGAATTGTCAGCGGCAAATTATTAATCTGACGCGCCACTTTGCAGTACTCCGCATACTGTTCATCTTCACCGGGCAAGCTTTCACGGCCAAGAAATAAAAATTCAGTACGATAAAGGCCAACCCCTTTGGCATCAACAGACTGCATCAAGTGCAGGTCTTCAACCAATTCTATGTTGGCTTTCAGCGAGATGCTCACACCATCCTTGGTCACTGCTGGCTTATCGTTTAATTTACATAGATCAATTTGATGGCTTAGATAAGCCATGCGTCGTTTGTTGTAATAGTCCGAACAAACGCATGAGGTGCCCGCAAGAATATGGCCGGTGTCACCATCAACCACAATATTCTCACCCTGCTCCAGATAACGCATGACTTGGCCAACACCCACCACCGCAGGTATGCCCAGGCTACGCGCCAGAATGGCAGTATGTGAGGTAGGACCACCAAATTCAGTAATGAATCCTGCTATACCTTCATGCTTCATCGTCACGGTGTCTGCCGGAGCCAGATCATCGGCAATCAGAATACACCCTTCCAGATCTCCTTCGCCTACACCATCCACCACTTCATTCTGATTCAGCAGAATGCGCTGCACACGACTCACAACATAATCGACATCATCTTTTCGTGTACGCAGGTAGGCATCATCCATCTCTTCAAACACAGCGACTACAGCATCACGCTGAAGCTTTAATGCCCACTCAGCATTACAACTGCGCTTACGAATCAGATGAATAGGCTCTGATGACAATGCCCGATCAGACATCATCAACAAATGGGTATCGATGAAGGAGACAATATCCGCCGGTGTTGAAGGCGGTATACGATCAAGAATAGATGCGAGTTGCGCTTTGGCGATCTCTACCGCCTCTTTAAAGCGTTCGACCTCGTTCTCAACCAGACTTGGTGGGATTTTATATTCGCGTACTTTTAACTGGTTGCGTTGCAGCAGATAGACCTTGCCAATAGCAACGCCTTTGGAGACCCCTTTACCTCTTAGCGCGAGGCTGGACATAACTCCACATTGAAGTCAGATGGAGAACAAGGCCGGTTGTTATTCAGCTTCACCAAAACGGTCTCCAATCAATTGTTCAATGGCTTCAGCCGCCTCTGCTTCATCAGCGCCATCAACCTCAAGAGAGATAGTTGTGCCACAACTGGCAGCCAACATCATTACCCCCATAATACTCTTACCACTGGCTTTGCGATCACCCTTGGCGATAGTAATCTCGCTTTCAAAGCGTGTCGCCAGCTTAACCAGTTTAGAGGCGGCACGGGCGTGCAGGCCAAGCTTGTTAATAATGTCGAGTTCTTTTTGAATCACAAGCAATCATCCTTGCAGGAAAACACACCGTTTTGACCACCACTCACGGCCTTTTCCGCCAACTCCTCAAGCGTTAGCCCCGGGTAATTAAACACACGAATTAACATCGGCAGATTCAACCCTGCCACGACTATCACATTGCCTTCGGCAACCAGACGATTAGCTACATTGCTGGGGGTAGAGCCATACATATCGGTTAACACTAACACACCAGCGCCGTCTTCCAGCCTGCGTAATGCCGCTAATGCTTTATCGTGCAGATCCTCAGGTTTACAACCGGGAGAGACCGACAAGATCTCCAGCGCCATCGGGCACATTTCCAACATGACCGATGCGGTATCGACCAACGCACTTCCAATCGTGTCGTGGGTAATAATCAACAACCCTGTTGTCATAACAACTCTCTATGCCTTAACAGCACATCAAATTCAGATTCAGCAAAATGATCCGCCAGACGTTTAGCCATATAGACAGATCGGTGCTGGCCACCAGTACAACCGATGGCAACCGTCATATAGGAGCGATTATCCGCATGAAAACTTGGCAACCAGCGCTCCAGAAAACTTTCAATGGATTGGTACATGTCATTTACGGCGGACTGCTTGGCAAGAAACAGTTGCACTTCAACATCAAGCCCGGTCAAGGCGCGTAGTTTGGGATCCCAATGGGGATTAGGCAAACAACGCACATCAAAGACAAAGTCGGTATCAACAGGCACGCCATGCTTAAAACCAAAGGAATAAAACGTTAACGCCATGGTTTTGGATTCATTAAGCACGCGCTCACGAACCATGTCACGCAATTGATGGAGGTTGGTATGCGTTGTATCCACACACCAATCCGCATTGATGGCCACTGCAGCCAGCAATCGACGCTCCATTTGAATCGCCTCAGCTAACGAAACGCCGGAGCGCGTCAGCGGATGTTTACGGCGCGTTTCGCTGAAGCGCTTAATGAGCGTACTTTGCTCTGCCTGTAAAAAGATAACCTCGCACTCTACGCCTAACTTACGTAGCTGAACCAGCAGATCAGCAAAGTCTTCAAAGCCATCAGTAATATTGCGCGCATCAATTCCAACTGCAGCACAGTCGTAATGACCGAGACCAGAGCTGGAGATTTGGCTGGCAAACTCCTTTAGCAAGCTAAGCGGCAAATTATCAATGCAATAGCATCCCAGGTCTTCCAGCGAGTGCAACACCACACTCTTGCCGGAGCCGGAAAGGCCACTGACAATAATCAGCTTCATGCATTCTCCTGTCGCACCAGGCGATCAACCATGGATTCAAAATCTGTCGCCGCATCATAGCCTTGCTGGCGTAGTTGATTCACTCGCGCAGCTGTTTCGATGAGCAATGGCATATTGCGACTTACGCTATAAGGAATCAATACCTCAGGCACACTAATTCCTTCCAACTGCCAGTCGCCATACATGCCATGGATGCGGGCCTCTTCTTCCATATCGTCACAACCGAGGGTAACGACAAGGTCGAGTTCACAACGCTCTATTACAGCGTCATCGCCATAGATATCCATCACGTTGATAATACCGAGACCACGAATCTCGATATAGCCAAGAAAACCGGCAGGGCAGCTTCCCACCAAACGGCCATCCATATTGGAGAATTCGACCTGATCATCAGCAATCAGTTTATGTCCACGATCAACAAGACCAAGCGCTAAATCGCTTTTACCACTACCGCTCTCACCGCGGATCAAGACACCTTGCCCTGCCACACGGATCAAAGTGCCATAACGCGCAACGCTATTAGGGCTCTGAAAGAGCGAACAGCTTTGTAATGCATGCAGGAAAGAGTGGGCATCCATCGCCGTGGTCAGCAAGGCAATGCCTTGTGAGTCACATACGGAGGTTAGATATTCATCAAGAGTAGAGTGGTGGACCACAACACAGTCCACGTCTGAAGAGAGTTCTAAGGGGACAGTCACCTGCTCCAGGTATTGAAACTGAGAAAGCTCTCTCAGGTGTATCTGCGCATAGCCTCTGACAACCAGTTGGCGCAGCAGTAGTTCAGAGGAGAACTGTTGGTAAAACTCATTAATGGTCATCACGTCCTCCACATCTCCCCTTTTTTATCGCATTGAATTATTGTGGCGGCCGCTGGTATGGATTCTAGCTACGCCGATGACGCGACTTTATTGTTATCAATCTGCCATGAAGTAATTGCTGACACAATCGCCTCTGGTGAAGACGAGTCACGCAATTTATCACGCAAGACAGAATCGCCAAACATTTCCGCCAATGATGCCAGCAACTCTAAATGCTCTTCAGTGGACTCGTGCGGCACCATCAACACAAAGACCAGATCAACCGCTCCACCATCGATAGCATCAAAGTCGATAGCCTCTTCAAACTTCACGAAAATACCCATGGCATTCTCCAAGTTCTCGAAACGCCCGTGCGGGATGGCCACGCCATGCCCCAAGCCTGTACTACCCAAGCGTTCACGTGCGATCAGACCATTGAAGATCTCTGCCTCCTCGATTGGGGAGCCGGCCTCAACCAACAGGCCACTGAGCACTTCCAAGGCGCGCTTTTTACTACTTACCGCGACATCACAAAATACATGTCCGGGCGCAATAATGTCTGATATTTCCATCGGTTATAAATCTACTTGCTAATTCTTCGCCGCTATACGAGGCGCTTACGTTCATTGGAAGGCGGTATCGACATCGCCTCGCGGTATTTGGCAACAGTGCGTCGCGCAACGTTAATCCCTTCTTCCTCTAATATTTTAGCAAGTTTGCTATCACTTAAGGGCTTGCCGGGATTTTCAGCGGCAATCAGTTTTTTGATCAAGGCACGGATAGCGGTCGACGAACAGGCTCCACCGCTAGCTGTACTGACGTGGCTGGAAAAGAAATACTTGAGTTCAAATATGCCACGAGGTGTGTGCATATACTTTTTGGTAGTGACGCGCGAGATAGTGGATTCATGCATGCCAAGCTCTTCGGCTATGTCATGTAGTACCAAGGCTTTCATCGCCTCTTCACCGTGTTCAAGAAAACCGCGCTGACGCTCAACAATCGCAGTGGAAACTTTAAGCAACGTTTCATTACGACTGTTCAGGCTTTTGATAAACCAGCGTGCTTCCTGGAGATTGTTACGTAGATAGGTGTTATCCGCGCTGTTGTCTGCACGGCGAATCAAACCGGCATAGTGGGCATTGACCCTAAGACGTGGTACCGCTTCGATATTCAGTTCAACGCGCCACTTCTCTTTGTCTTTTTTAACAAGCACATCGGGCACGATATATTCGGGTGCCTCGGAAGAGATAATACTGCCAGGCTTGGGATTAACTGTTTGCACCACTTGAATGGCTTTTTGCAGTGCCTCACGCGTAATTTTCATCTTACGCATGATCTGGTTGTAATCGCGACCACCCAATAACTCGATGAAGTTTTTCACTAGCGCCACGGCATCGACGACACCATCGGCCCCCTGATCCAATTGCGCCAACTGCAATAGCAAACATTCACGCAAATCTCTGGCGCCAACGCCTACCGGATCAAACTGTTGAATGCGACGCAATACCGCTTCAACTTCGTCTAGCTCGACCGGCTCGTCTTCTGGCAATTCAAACTCTTCCAGATCTAGGCCACCCAAGATCTCATCCAGTGATGACACCAGATAACCTTCGTTATCGATAGAATCGATAATCGCTTCGGCAATGCGACGATCTACTGGAGAAAAAGGCGTCAATTCCATTTGCCAATAGAGATGATCCTGAAGCGATTCACCGCCGCCGCCCTGGTTTTCAAAATTGCGGTCGTCATCACTGGGGGCAGAGCTGGCTGTTGATGCAGGCAAAACCGAGTCATAAACATCTTCCCAGTTACTATCCACGGGAAGATCGTCTGGCATATCAGTGCTTTGCAGGTCTACGCTGGAATCAGCGTTATCAGTTGAGGCACTAAATTCCTCTCCCTGCGAGGATTCAGAAGCGCTTGTCTGCTGGGCATCACTTTGCTCAGTATTGGAGGCTGATGTTTCAGCACCTTCACCCGCATCCCAGTTTTCATCCCCGGTTTCATTAACCTCAAGCAGGGGATTACTCTCCAATGCTTCCTGAATCTCTGCCTGCAGGTCGAGCGTAGACAGCTGCAACAGACGTATGGCCTGCTGCAGTTGCGGCGTCATGGTCAGGTGTTGTCCAAGACGGAGTTGAAGAGACTGTTTCATAAAAGAGAGGAATACCCCAATACTACTGCTGATGTTTTAGGAATCGTCCGGTCATAGGGAAAGTTTAACCTAGATAAAACATTGTTACAGTCTTGAAATTTAAAGCCGAAAGTGCTCACCCAGATAAACTTTTCGCACCTGCTCATTGGCCAGAATACTATCGGGCTCACCCTGAGCGATCACTTGCCCTTCGCTCATGATGTATGCGCGCTCACAAATTCCAAGCGTTTCCCTGACGTTGTGATCAGTGATTAACACGCCAATACCACGCTCTTTAAGGTGCGTGATTATACGCTGAATATCAATTACGGAAATGGGGTCGACACCTGCAAAAGGCTCATCCAACAAAATGAATGCGGGTTGCATTGCCAAAGTGCGCGCAATCTCAACACGACGACGCTCACCACCCGAAAGACTCATGCCCAAACTGTCACGGATATGGCCAATATGTAGCTCGTGCAGCAGGCTCTCCAACAACTCCTCTTGCTCATTGTCACTAAGCGGTTGGGTTTCAAGAATTGCCTTAATGTTATCCACCACGCTCAACTTGCGAAAAACAGAGGCCTCCTGAGGCAAATAGCCGATACCCATTCGCGCCCGTGCGTGCATAGGCAATTTGGTGATATCTGTTTTATCGATCAACAGCTGCCCTTTATCGCAGGGCACCAGTCCTACAATCATGTAAAAGCTGGTGGTTTTACCGGCACCGTTAGGACCCAGTAGCCCCACAACCTCACCACTGTTAACAGTGACAGAGACACCTTTTACAACTTCGCGCCCACGATACGCTTTTTGTATATCTACGGCACGTAGTGCCATTTGAGGTTTAGTGTGTGCCACTGAGCTTAATCCAATCCGTTACACAAGAAATGCATGCCTATTGGGCACTCTCTTTCTGGCCATCACCATTACGCGGTTGAATCACGATCTGTACCCGCCCCTCATCCGCAACACTCTTTCCTGCACGCACGACTTTGGTGTCGCTCTGATACTCGACACGGTTTCCGGCAAAGACATTTTCGCCTTGCTGAAAACGAGCGTTACCATCCAACACCACCAGCGACTCCGCTGCGTGATATTCAATCAGATTCGCCTCACCGCTAGAGTCCTGCTCACCCTCTTTTTCCGCTTTTTGCTCAAAGCGCGCGGGCTTGCCCTCAGCAATGATTTTTTCAACATCCTGACGCTGCTTGGCATACACCTTCACGACGTCGGCACTCAAGCTAGCACTACCCTGGCGAAAACGGACGTTACCGCGGTAGATGCTAATACCTTTTGTATCATCAATATCAAGACTGTCAGACTCGATGTAGATGGGCTGTGGTTCTGTTTGCGGAGCATCTTCGGCCAAGACTGAACCAGCAGCCAGCAATGCACAGAGAATGGCAACTTTTTTAATCATCTATCGCTCCAGTGTGTATTCGCCACGCACGGCCGCCAGCAACTGTAATCTCCCGGCCTTGATATCGACCTTCATTCCCTCGGCCCGCGTTACACCCATCGAATCCTGAATCACAACCGCCTCCGCAGATTCTGCATACTCCTGATCGGCATAAACCCACAAGTCTCTTGTATCCACTTGCATAGAGGTTTGCCCCGCCTCATCCAACCGACGCATCTGCACAGCACCTTGCATATGCACAACCGATCCCCCCTGATACACCAAGGCTGAATCGGATTTAACAACCCACGGTTCGCCGTTTTTACGATAGACCTGCAAGTTAGGGCGTTCCAATTTAGCACTATCGTCATCTGCATAGTGCTCCATAGAGAGCGCTGTTAAATGATGACGCGGCTTGCCAGTATCATCCATCGCCGCCATTTCAAAATCGCGAATGGCGTAATCAACCACGTGGCCGTCGCCCTCTTCTTCTACGCCCTGAGACAAATCTTCTCGCTGCTGCAACCACCAACTGAATACAGCCAAGATCAGAACAACAATTAGCCCAATAAAGCGTTTGTTGATGGCAAAAACCATACCGTTGTTATTAGTCCGCCATGTACTTGGCCATTTGCTCAGCCAGCGTACCTTGCGCCTCCATAATCAACTCACAGATATCACGTGCAGCCCCACAACCACCGTTGCTTGGTGTTTGCCAATGGGCATGTTTTTTTACTGCCTGATGCGCATCCTGCACGGCTACTGCCAAACCAACCTGACGCATCACTGGCAGATCAACAATATCGTCTCCAACGTAAGCAACTTCATCGGCACTGATACCTAACTTATCCATTAATTCGGCAAATGCAACGCGCTTGTCATGCTGGCCTTGATAGACGTGCTCAACACCCAGACCATTCATACGATGAGTCACCACGTCAGAGGTCCGGCCTGTGATAATTGCCACAGTCACACCAGTCTCTTGCAGCATTTTCATGCCATGACCATCGCGCGAATTAAACTTCTTATATTCGTGACCATCTTTATCCATGATCAAACCGCCATCAGTGAGGACGCCGTCCACATCAAAGATGATGGCTTTTATACGCGCTGCGCGATCAAGAATGTCTTGCATAGTCGAATTCCGTTTTTTATTTGTGTTGTTATTAAACCACGCCAGCCCGCAGTAGATCGTGCATATTCAATGCACCCACCAGATTCTTATCTTCATCTACAACCAACAGAGCGTTGATTTTATGCGTCTCCATCAAACGCAAAGCTTCAACAGCCAGATCGTCAGGGGCAACTGTTTTTCCGCCCTTGGTCATTACCTCGGCCACACCTGCTTTATAGATATCCATGCCTTTATCTACGGCACGACGCAAGTCACCGTCGGTAAACACACCAACCAATTTATCATTGCCATCCAACACTGCGGTCATGCCCAGACTTTTGTTGGACATTTCCATCAATGCATCCACCAGAGGCACATTATCTCTGACGATAGGCAGATCATCGCCCGCGTGCATGATGTCTCGAATCAAAATCAACAAACGGCGTCCTAAACGACCACCAGGATGAGAGCGGGCGAAATCTTCTGCGGTAAAACCGCGGTGTTCCAACATCGCAACAGCTAGGGCATCCCCCATCACCAATGAGGCTGTAGTACTGGAAGTGGGCGCCAAACCGAGCGGGCAAGCCTCTTGCTCAACCGTTACATCCAGATGCACATCCGCACCTTTAGCCAAGGTAGAGGAAGGATTACCCGTAACAGAGATCAATGGCACGCCAAGACGCTTGATCAACGGTAGGATGGTGAGAATCTCTTCTGTTTCACCCGAGTTGGAAAAGGCCAACACGACATCTTTAGTGGTGATCATCCCCAGATCACCATGACTGGCTTCGCCGGGGTGAACAAAAAATGCAGGCGAGCCAGTGCTCGCCAATGTCGCAGCGATTTTGCTGCCAATATGTCCGGACTTGCCCATGCCCAGCACAACAATGCGCCCACTGCAGGCAAGCATGTATTCACAGGCATGTACAAAGTTTTCGTCGATACGACCAGTCAGATCAGCAACAGCCTTGGACTCGATATCAATCACCGCACGCCCTAGCGACAGCAGCTTATCCTGCTCTTCACGAGACAGGGTTACATCGTTACGTTCTGCTTTCAAAGCTATACCTTATTTGCAACCCAATTAAAGCTCTGGGTAACCCAGCTCAGCCAGTTTGGCAATCAATGCATCGCGCGCAGCATCGCCTTCGACAACCACCGCGCCGCTGGCAACATCAACCGCGATCTTTTCTACACCGCAGATCTCCGCCAAGCCTTTCTCGATGTTTGCAGCACAACCACCGCATTTAACATTTGCCACTTTAAATTCTTGTGTCGCCATTACAATTCCTTACGCAGCCACTGCTGATTGATATAGCCATACCATATACCCAACGTAGGCAGATAACAAAACCAGACCTTCCCAGCGATTGATTTTGCCTGGGCCACGAAAACCGTAGGCCATGACAAACAGTGCCAGCGTTAAACCAATCATCCAAGGAAAGTCACGATTCAACACATCCGCATCAAACGCGCCCGGCGCAATAAGACCCGGCAACGCCATAACGCCCAGCAGGTTAAACATATTGGAACCGATGATGTTACCGATAGCCAGGTCGTGCTCGTTCTTCAAGGCGCTCATGATAGAGGCCATCAACTCCGGCATACTGGTGCCGATTGCAACGATGGTCAAACCAATAATCAGATCAGAAACACCAAACTCCTGAGCGATATTCACAGCCCCCCAAACCAATATTTTAGAACTGGCCAGCAAGACAATGATGCCGAATACCGTCCAAAAGATGGCCTTGGCCATCGGCATACCTTCAGGAATTTCTTCGTCGAACTCTGCCTCTGCTGGGTCATCTTTGGCGGACTTCATCCCCAACATAACAACCAATACGATCATTACAATCATGCCACCCATCAACAGCAGACCATCCCAGAAGCCCAGCACGCCATCACTCATCAACCAGTAAGCGAATAGACATACCGCCAATAGAATCGGGATCTCACGGCGCACAGTATCAGACGCCACTGTTAATGCAGCCACCACTGCTGTCGCACCCAGCACCAAAGCGATGTTAGTAATGTTTGACCCTAGTGCATTACCAATCGCCAACCCGGGATTGCCATCCGATGCAGCAACACCCGCCACCAGCATCTCGGGCGCTGAGGTACCAAACCCCACAATAGTTAGGCCTATGATCATTGGCGACACGCCAAAGTTTCTTGCCGTGGCTGACGCGCCCATCACACAGCGCTCTGCGCCCCATACCAAAAAGACAAACCCGGCAATCACCGCTGCAACTGATAACAACATTTCGAAACGTAACTCGTAAGAAAATAAATTAGGTTAGATGTAGTGGCCGACAATGCCCGCAAAGACAGCTATGCCGACCCAATTGTTATTTAAAAAGGCCTTAAAGCACTGCATACCATCACGGTCTTTGATCAGGTACTGTTGATAGAGCATCAACCCCATCGCCACCACAAGACTAAAAAAGTAGATCGTCCCCAAGTGCAGGCGCTGACCGATAATGATCAACACCGCCAACATCATCGCTTGAATAATGCCGATAATGACGCGATCTGCGTGACCAAACAGGATGGCCGTTGATTTCACGCCAATTTTCAGATCATCTGGCCGATCCACCATGGCGTACATTGTATCGTATGCGGTTGCCCAGAGCACCGTCGCCAACAGCATCAACCAGGCGACCACGGGCACCTCGCCCGTCTGCGCAGCGAAGGCCATCGGCACAGACCAACCAAAGGCCAGACCAAGATAGGCCTGTGGCAGATAAGTGTGGCGCTTCATGAACGGGTAAGTACCCGCCAGGACAGCACCAACCACAGACATGCCAACGGTAAGCCAATTGAGCGTCAACACCAGCCCAAAGGCAATCAGCGATAGCACCACGAACAATATCAGCGTCTCCTTCTCGCCCACTTTGCCGGCGGTCAGCGGCCGATCCGCGGTGCGCGCCACATAGCGATCAAAGTCGCGATCGGCGTAATCATTGATGACACAACCAGAAGAGCGCATCAAAATGACACCCAGTATAAAAACCGTCATCACCCACAGGTCAGGCTTGCCTTCGCCGGCAATCCATAACGCCCAAAGCGTTGGCCACAACAAGAGAAAGATACCGATGGGCCGATCAAGGCGCATCAGCAGCTTATATTGCTGCAAGCGATAACGATCCAGTTTAAATTCTTGAGACTGCTGCATAAGCAAACTTTTCGCTTATCCCAAATTCCCGTTCAAAATACTTGTTCAAATAACAGCTGCGAGCTATACATCGCCATACTGCTGCCCTTGCCCCAGCCAACGCGTAATCATTGGCTCAACACTCTGTGGAGCCTCGTGCTGCAGACGTTGCGCCACCTCTGCAACCTGCGGCAAAAGCGCTTTATCCCGTTCCAAATTGGCCACCCTCATGCGCATCAAACCACTTTGTCGCGTACCCAGCACCTCGCCGGGGCCACGCAACTCCAAATCACGCTGGGCGATTTCGAAACCATCATTGGTCTCGCGCATCACGGCCAAGCGCGATTTACCCAATTCAGACAGGGGCTTATGATACATCAAAACACAACTACTACTGACGCTTCCACGCCCAACTCGACCACGCAATTGATGCAATTGCGCCAAGCCCAGGCGCTCGGCATTCTCAATGATCATCAAACTGGCATTAGGCACATCCACACCGACTTCAATAACCGTTGTTGCTACCAGCAGATCCAACTCACCCGATTTGAACTGAGCCATCACCGCCTCTTTGTCGGCAGACTTCATACGGCCGTGAACCAGCCCCACACGCAGACCAATCAATGCCTCCTTTAACAAGGCAGCCGTATCTTCTGCCGCCTGACACTGCAGCACCTCAGACTCTTCGATTAGGGTACAGACCCAATAGGCCTGCCGACCTTCGCTCGCGCAGGCATTGTGCACATGAGCCACCACCTCTTCGCGGCGCTCGTCCGAGAGCACCACCGTCTCCACCGGCGTACGACCGGGTGGCAGCTCATCGATCACTGAGCTATCCAGATCGGCATAGGCCGTCATCGCCAAGGTACGCGGAATCGGTGTCGCCGTCATAATCAATTGATGAGGCATCAGCTCCTGTCCATCCTGATTACTGCGCCCCTTTTCTCGCAGCGCCAAGCGCTGGTGCACCCCAAAGCGATGCTGCTCATCGACAATCACCAGCCCCAGCGATTCAAATAACACATCATCCTGAAACAGCGCATGCGTACCCACTGCTACGCGAGCAGCGCCAGTGGATAACATTCCCAGCGCCTCACGACGCGCCTTTACCCCCTGTTTGCCAGAAAACCAGGCCACCTGAATATCCAGAGGCTCCAGCCAGGAACAAAAATTTCGATAATGTTGCTCGGCCAGCAATTCGGTAGGCGCCATCACCGCCACCTGAAAACCAGCGGCCACAGCCTCTACCGCCGCCGCCGCTGCCACTACGGTTTTGCCCGACCCCACATCCCCCTGCACCAAACGCTGCATAGGCACTGGCTGAGCGATATCGGCAAAGATCTCTTTAATAACGCGTTGCTGGGCGTTAGTTAGCGCAAACGGCAAAGCCGCCACCAACCTTTCCAATAATTCCCCAGATACCTCAATAGCAGGTGCCGCAAAACGCTGCACCTTGTTACGCAGCAATCGCAAACTCAAGTGATGCGCCAATAGCTCTTCAAAGGCCAAACGCTGCTGGGCAGGATGCGCGCCATCCATTAACAAATCGATAGGCGCATCGGGCGGCGGCTGGTGAACATAGTGAAGCGCCTCAACCAAGGTTGGCATCTGCTTTTCGGCCAGAATATCCGCAGGCAAAAACTCTTTTACACTGCCATCATCGAGACGGCTCAAGGCCTGCAGCGCCAGCTGGCGCAAACTCTTTTGTGACATGCCTTCAGTCGCCGGATACAGCGGCGTCAAATGATCTTCAACAGTACTCCCCTGTTCGGAGACACGCTGATATTCAGGATGCACCAGCTCCAGCATGGCGGGGCCATGGCGCACCTCACCAAAACAACGCAAACGTGTACCACGCTCCATTGCGGATTGTTGCTGTTTGGAAAAATGAAAAAAGCGCAGCATGATACTGCCAGTACCGTCACTCAACCTCACTAACAACGAGCGACGTTTACCAAATTTGATATCTGCGGCTTGCACTTCACCTTCAATCACCGCTTCTTGCCGGGGGCGCAAAGTACCAATGGGGTACACATGCGTACGATCTTGATAACGGTAGGGCAGGTGAAAAAGCAGGTCCTCTACACAGCGTAATCCTAGACGCTCAAGACGCTCCGCCATACGCGGACCAACGCCTTTCAGTGTGGTAAGAGGTGCAGAAAGAGGCATGATGTGGCAATCACCACACGGCATTGAGGGAGCATGAGACGGAGAATATCCGCCTCATTTACTGATACGGCCGACCTCCCTCGGGAAGCAGCCGCTGTTAGTTATCCAGCTCCATGACGCCATCCATTTCGACTGGCGCATCTTTAGGCAAAGAAGCAACACCGATAGCGGCACGCGCAGGATAAGGCTGTTCGAAATAATCGCCCATTACCATATTTACCAATTGGAAATGGCTCAGATCAGTCAGGAAGATATTCAGTTTCGCGATATCCGCCAAGCTACCACCCGCCGCTTCGGCAACCGCTTTCAAGTTATCGAACACGCGACGAATCTGCGCTTCCATATCACCATCAACCATCTCCATGGTCTCTGGCACCAGAGGAATCTGGCCAGACAGGTAAACAGTCGAACCTACTTTAACCGCTTGAGAATAGGTACCAATCGCCTTTGGTGCCTTATCGGTACTGATAATTTCCCGCGCCATGACAAATCCTTTCGAAAATTGAGAAATGAAATTTTTTAATGATTAACCGCGTGTTCTGGAGATGCGCATTACCGGCTCGATGGTACGAATACGGCGCATGATGTTGGCCAGATGCTGACGACCACTCACTTCAAGCACAACCGTCATACTACTCTGACGACCATCGCGCTCTTCAACATTCATGTTGTCGATGTTCGCACCCAGCTCGGCAATCGCGGCAGCAACCGTTGCTAGTACACCACGCTGATTCAGTACATCGACACGCACTTCAACTGGGAATTCACCTTTAACATTGTCTTCCCACTGTACATCGAGCCACTTCTCCGGCAGCTTACGATATTCTGCTACGTTTTTGCACGACTCTGTATGGATCACAATACCGCGCCCCGAGGTAACAAAACCGAGAATAGGGTCGCCAGGAATCGGGCGACAACACTTGGCAAAGTTAACCACCATGCCCTCGGTACCACGAATCATCAACGGACGCGTCGTGTTCTCTTTGTCGCCCTTCAGCCAAGCCGGCACGTAACGAATCAAGGCCTCTTTCAAGCCGCCTTTTGCTGGTACTTTTTGCGTTATTTCTGGCACCAGACGTCTAGAGACCAGCAATGCCATGCGCTCACCCAAACCAATCTGCGCCAGTAACTCGTTCAGCGAATCCAGCTTCAACTCTTTGAGTAAGCGATCGACCTCAACCGCCGGCAACGTATCCACAGACAGCGAATTCGCCGCTAGCTCGTTATCCAACAAACGTTTACCCAAGGCAACCGCCTCATCAGAGCGCAGGTTCTTCAGGTAATGACGAATGTTGGCGCGCGCCTTACCGGTCACAACAAAGTTAAGCCAGGTAGGGTTGGGGTGTGCGGTACTGGCTGTCACGATTTCAACTGTTTGGCCATTCATCAACGGTGTACGCAATGGCGCCAAACGACGATTGATCTTTGCCGCCACACAACGGTCCCCTACATCCGTATGCACGGCGTAGGCGAAATCCACTGGAGTGGCGCCACGTTTAAGCACCATGATTTTGCCTTTGGGCGTAAAGACGTAAACCTCGTGCGGGAATAGATCGATCTTAACGTTCTCCAGAAACTCCATGGAGTTACCGGCACTTTGCTGCATCTCCAGCACGTTACGCATCCATTCACGCACGCGAAAATGGGCGCCAAACTTGCCATCATCACCGCCTTTGTATAACCAGTGTGCGGCAACCCCGGCGTCGGCTACTTTATCCATATCCTCGGTTCTGATCTGGACTTCAATCGGCACACCGTACGGACCAAATAAAACGGTATGCAGTGATTGGTAGCCATTGGCTTTGGGAATAGCAATGTAATCTTTAAATTTGCCCGGCACAGGCTTATAGAGGTTGTGCACCGCCCCCAATACGCGGTAACACATATCCACCGAGTCTACGGTGATGCGGAATGCAAACACATCGTACACTTCATTAAACGGCAGATGCTTGCCACGCATTTTTTGATAGATGCTGTAGAGATGCTTTTCGCGTCCGGCGATTCGTCCTTGCAGCTTTTCTTGCTCCAGACGCTCAGTGATACCTGTTTGAATCTTGTCAACGATCTCGCGACGATTACCGCGCGCTTTTTTCACTGCCTCGGAAATGACGCGATAACGATCCGGGTAGAGCGCTGCAAATCCCAAGTCCTCCAACTCCAAGCGCAAGGAGTTCAAACCAAGGCGATTGGCGATGGGCACATAGATATCAAGTGTTTCGCGGGCGATACGGCGACGTTTATCCGGCCGCATTACCCCCAGGGTTTGCATGTTGTGGCGACGGTCAGCCAGTTTAATAAGCATGACGCGAATATCGCGCACCATGGCCAACAACATTTTGCGAAAGTTTTCCGCCTCAGCTTCGGCCTTGCTCTCAAATGTGATTTGAGTCAGCTTGGTGACGCCATCAACCAGATCCGCGACCTCTTCACCGAAACGTTGGGTGATGTCATCTTTGGTGACGGGGGTGTCTTCAATAACATCATGCAATATCGCCGCGACAATGGTTTCGTAATCGAAACGCATCTCCGCCATATATTCGGCAACGGCGACAGGATGGATTATGTAGGGTTCGCCCGATTTGCGCTTTTGATCTTTGTGCGCTTCGGCCCCAAAAAGAAAGGCCCGGTAGGCGTCTTCGACTTGGCCGAGCTCAAGATATTTTTCTAGCTCGGCACGTAGCCCCGTAAATAGCGGGGCCAAGTGCTCTTGCGATGAAGCTGGAACTTCAACCGATGATTTAGGAGTATTCAAACATCACCTCTTAAATCAAACGGCGATCAAGCTGCGTTACCGCCCTCTTCCAGCATTTGGCCAATTTCAGCGGCCACTTCATCTTCAGAAGTTACAGAAGATTCTTCAGCTTCACGGCGTTCCTCTTCCGCTAGCATTTCAGCAGAGATCTTGTTTTCAGCAATCTCACGCAGAGCAACAACAGTGGGTTTATCGTTTTCCCACTCAACCAGAGCCTCTTTACCATGAGCCAGCTGGCGAGCACGTTTGGTGGCGGTCAAAACCAGTTCGAAACGGTTGTTAACTTTACCCAGACAATCTTCAACGGTTACACGTGCCATGGCGAATCACTCTCCAAAAATAAGGTTCTCAAAACGAATCGGCAATTATGCCACAAAATCCAACTAAATTTCTAAGCCTAAGACCTATGGGCGACCTAGCTCAACAAACTACCGATCAACCCGGCTTGACGCCCCCGCTGAACCTCACAACGTTGGCGGCGCGCACGCACGATAGAGGCCAGATCCACCAAGGCATCATCAAAATCATCATTGATCACAACGTAATCATATTCTGAGTAGTGGGCCATATCCCCCACGGCATCCTGATAGCGGCGCTGAATAATCTCTTCGCTATCCTGGCCACGACCACGCAGGCGCTTGAGCAGCTCATCGCGAGATGGCGGCAGAATAAAGATGCTGACACAGCCCGGCATACGCGGACGCACCTGCTGCGCACCTTGCCAATCAATTTCAAGAATAACGTCCACACCCTCTTTGAGCTGCTGGTCTACCCATTCACGCGAGGTACCATAGTAATTATCGAACACCTTGGCGTGCTCTAAAAACTGATTGGCTTCCACCATCTGCTCAAATTTCGGGATATCCACAAAATTGTAATTAACACCATCCGCTTCGCCAGGGCGCATCTGGCGAGTGGTATGTGAAACCGATACACGGATATCACTAGTGGAATCCACCAACGCCTTTACCAGACTCGTTTTCCCCGCCCCGGAAGGGGCAGAAATAATATATAAGGTGCCCGCGTAAGGGGCCTGGCCTTCAGAACTCATAACAACCTTCTTTATTCAATGTTCTGCACTTGCTCACGGATCTGCTCGAGCAGCA
>JBNKYV010000092.1:0-6567 GCA_050301075.1 Gammaproteobacteria bacterium | reverse complement strand
CCAGTTGCGCCATGGATTGCTGGCTGGCGTGCGTTTGCATTGGTCCCGGCATATCAGTCGGCACCATTGCCTCTTCATCCTGGTCGTCTTCGCCACCACCAAACCAGCCACGCACAATCGAGCGCACTTTGGCGCGACGATAGTGATCTTGAATCTGGTTTTGCAGTATGCGATGAAACAGCGCACCCCACTCCTCACGAGGGCGGTCGCTATAACGCTTTACCAGCTTCATCATCGCCTCCTGCACCACATCCAGTGCATCATCACGATCATTGACAGCGAAATAGGCCATTTTGAAGGCTCGCTTTTCTACCTCTGCCAGGAAAATATCCATTTCATGCATTTAAAATTTAACTGAATCCAATTTCGTTCCCATCTTGGGCTATCGCCCTTCAACTCCTCGTTACATTCTATATAACGCGCGTGCGCTGTAACGGTTGACACAATCTGCGATTATTTTCTTCCCCACCAAAAAATCAGAGCAAACCTTTGTTTTACATAAAACTTTATCTAAATACGCCAAATTGCGCTAAAATGAACTACAGGCATTCTCTGCGATGTTCGATAGTGGGCTAAGTAACCTTTGAGCCTTAATCAAAACCCTTGGGAACGGGGCTGTTGGGTCTGTGTGCATGTCCGCACGACGGAAAGCCTAATGATCTGCGCGAGTTCCCACTTGAACCTTTGGTTCAAGGTCTAATGCCCCCAACGGCATCTGTGGAGAATGTCTATTTCTTTGGTTTGATTCAAGTCACCCAAACGCAAAGCGACTTACATTGAATACCCTATCTCGCAGTGATATTCGCAAACAAGTTCGCCAGGCTCGCCGCGCTCTAACGCCCGCTGAGCATCTGCACGCCACCCAGCGTATTTGTAAAAACCTGAGCAACACCCACCTGTTTCGTAATTGCCAACGCGTTGCTGGCTTTATCGCCAATGATGGCGAACCCAGCCTGAACCCACTAATGGAACAGGCCTGGAAAATGGGCAAACAGTGGCACCTGCCCATCATCGGTATGCCCAACATCAACCAACTCTGGTTTGCCCCCTATAATAAAGGTGATCAACTCGAGCTGAATCGCTTCGCCATTCCTGAACCCTCAGTACATCTACATCAAACACCCAAACCATGGGGGCTGGATCTTATTCTCATGCCTTTGGTGGCATTTGATAGCAGCGGCAATCGTTTGGGCATGGGTAAAGGCTATTATGACCGCACCCTGCAATTTCTTCAGCAACGCAAGCGATGGCGCAAACCCAAGCTGGTAGGCATCGCCTATGAGCTACAGAAATTCGATCAGCTTCCCTTTCAGCCTTGGGATGTCCCCTTGGATGCCATCGCTACCGAAAAAACGGTTTACAATATTTCAAACATAAGACTGTAAGCAGCTATTCTGGAGCTGTGTGTCAGCTGTCTAAGTATCACAAATACAAGGAAATACCATGAACTACTGGTTAATGAAGTCCGAACCGGATGTCTTTGGCATTGATGACCTTGCAGCCATGCCAAACCAAACTGAACATTGGGATGGAGTGCGCAATTATCAGGCTCGCAACATGATGCGTGACCAGATGAAAAAAGGAGACCAGATCTTTTTCTATCACTCCAACTGCAAGGTGCCGGGCATTGTTGGCATCATGAAAGTTGTTAAGGAGGGCTATCCTGATTTCACTTCGTGGAACCCTGAATCGAAATATTTCGACCCCAAGAGCACGCAAGAGAATCCGCGCTGGTTTATGGTGGATGTAAAATTTGTACGCAAATTCAAACGCACCATCTCACTCACCGAGCTTAAAAATTTACCTGAACTAGAAGAGATGCCGCTGGTGCGCAAGGGCAATCGTCTCTCTATCAATCCTGTTTCTGAAGAGCAGTGGAATTTTATCCTGGGGCTTGAATAAGCTTATTCCACATTAGCTCTACAACAGACGTGTGACCTTGAAATTTCAACCAACATCTTCGCCGTGATCTGAACGGCTTAACCGAACACGCGAACAGAACCGCTCAAAGCGATAAAGCCAAAATAATTCTGGCGTTGAGAGCAAAATAAACACACACCTAACAATGCGATCCCGCGTGATTACAGCACCTGTCTGGCACTTAGGAACCAATTAGAACAAGGACTTATCGAACAAATCATCTCTACCTGCAACACCATAAGTTGTTAACTTTTCTTTTTACATGACGATAGTACTAAGAAGCATTTAAGGTAGTTGCTGAATGAAAGTATTAGTCATTGACCGTGTTAAGATCTTTCAAAAAATCATCGCCGAGGTCCTATCCAATACCGGAATAGATCATTCTCTCGCCGTCAACGGTGCGGACGCACTGGAACAAGTTAAAAAAGATAGCTTCCAATGTATCTGTGTATCCCTTCATCTGGATGACATTAATGGCATTGAGCTGTGCAAAAAGATCAGGCGCGTAGAGGGGTACAAACACACCCCGATCGTATTGCTCACCACTGAAAGCAATCACGAAGTACTGAGAGAAGCACTTCATTCAGGCATCACGGATATTTTCTTAAAAGACAAAATCAATGAGCTGGTTAATTTCATTGATCGTTTTACCCAAGTCACCAAGCCAATAGAAGGCAAAGTTCTATACATCGAGGATCAACGTTCTCAACGTGAATATGTCACATCGATGTTTAAGGCACGCAATTTAAAAGTAGATGCTTTTGAAAATGCAGAAGATGCCTGGGAAGCGTTCCTCAAAAAAAGTTATCACTTGGTTTTAACCGACATCGTACTGGAAGGTGAAATCAGCGGCATTCTATTAATCAACAAAATTCGTCGCCTTGATGGCATAAAAGGTGACATCCCTATTCTCGCCATCACAGCATTCGACGACACATCGCGCCGCCTCAGCCTCTACCACATGGGCATCACCGACTACCTCACCAAACCAATCATGGAAGAAGAGTTAGTCGCACGCGTTAAGAACCTGATCACAAGCCAACGTACATTAGAGAAAGAGATCAAATTTCGCGAACAACTCAGCTCAGGCGAAATGGTGCGTCGCAGCCAGAAAATGGAAGCAATGGGAAAGCTCATTGGCGGCATCGTACATGACTATAACAACATGCAATGCATCATCTCCGGTTACACAGAGATACTGCATGAAAAACTTGAAGATGACCCAGAGGCAATAAAACATCTTCAACAGATTTCGAAAGCCGGAAACAGCGCTACGATGTTAACGCGCAAACTTCTGAAAACCGCACGCCGAGATAGCGACGACCCTGAACTCATCGACATTAAACGCTTGCTTGATGACATGCATGCAATGATTGCCAAAACGATGACATCAGGCATCGAACTCTCCATCACCACCAATGACAATATATGGCCAATATTTGGTGATCTAAATGATTTGGAAAATGCACTCTTAAATATGTGCATCAATGCAAAACATGCAATGGCCAATAGCGGACAGCTCAACATCATAGCAACCAATCGCGTACTTGGCTTAAGTGAATCTGAAGCTTTTGGTTTACCTCCAGGCCATTACGTACAACTCTCGATCAAAGACACCGGGCACGGCATGACGGAAGAGACACTCCATAAAGTTTTTGATCCGTTCTTCACGACCAAAGGCGAGAATGGCTCTGGCCTTGGACTCAGCCAGGTCTATGGTTTTATGCAAAGATCGAAAGGAGCTGTCGCTGTTAAATCCACACCGGAAAAAGGATCCATATTTAATCTCTATTTTCCACGCTGCGATAAAGCACCGGAAAAACGCAAGAGAGAGGATCCGCACAAAGCCATGTCGCTGCAACATAAGGATGGAGCCATCTTGATTGTTGATGAAGAACAGGCCATATGCGAATTAATGAAAAGACATCTTAAAGAATCCGGCTATCATGTCTGCACGGCTAACAATGCAGCGCAAGCCAACCAGCTACTAAACAACAACCAAATTGACCTAATGATATGCGAAACCATCATCCCTGGCGGCAATGGTTATGAACTTGCAGAACAGGTCAAAATAAATCATCCCGATATCAAGGTTATCATGTCCACCGGATATGGGAATTTTGAAGAAGACAGCCGACGGGAACACTACCGCTACCAGCTACAGAAACCAATCAGCAAAGACGTGCTGTTAAACACCGTATTACTTGCATTTTCATAGATAGCGACTTAACGTTATCTATACATATCTAACGTTATTCACATAGATTGCAAAGATGCATTTAATTGCCTACACCAGCGAACGCATCCCTACAGAAGAGCCAGTTCAAGAACAACTGGACACACTGGTTGCTCATGCACAACGTAACAACCAACAGCATAATGTCACGGGTGCGCTCTTCTACCACAATGGAAATTTCATGCAGGTGCTAGAAGGTGAAGAGACCGACGTTAAAGAAATTTATCAGAAAATTCAAAAAGACAGCCGACACAAGAACATCATTACTCTCATCGACACCCCTGTTCAAAAACGGGGATTCAGCGACTGGAGCATGCAATCATTCAACCTGGATGACAACACCAAACTCGCCCCTGAAGTCATGCTTAAAATACGGGATACGTTTGTAAAAAATTTGTTACCTCGCTCCGATCTTTTTGTTCAGATATACGAGGCCCTATTAAAGCAAACCGATATTCTCGACCTTTAATTTCTGCCGAGAACTTGCCCCTACCTCCAAGTCTAGTATTATTAATCCATAAACTACTGAGGGAATATTCTTGAACGATCAGCACGACTTGGAACTGGTAATCCGCTCGCACTTCCCAATCATTCGCATTGAAACACATGAAGAGCGAAGAGCTATTGAGCTACTACAGAAAACAGCCATAAACCAGAAAAAACAACTTCAACAGTGGACTGTCACTGATGGGCTCAAGACACTGATCTACCCAAACGGCAGCGAAAATCCAGAACGCTCAAACCTATCGTTAGCCGACTATGACTCCCCTAGAGGAGTAGAAGAGGATACATCTCCGGTAGCAACGTTACGCAAGATTCGCAACCAGAAAGTACCAGGGATCTATCTATTCCTGGATTTTCATAACCATTTTGATGACCCGATTATTACCCGACTGATCAAGGAAATTGCCCAGGATTATTTTGTTAATGAACAACTGCTGGTCTTCATCAGCCACGAGTTATCGATACCCACAGACCTGGAAAAACTGGTTGCCAGCTTTGAACTCAATCTGCCAGACAAAGAAAAAATTAAAACGTTACTGAATGAACAGGCAAGGAGCTGGGCTAAACGCAATGGCAGCAATGTAAAAGCAGATCCCAGAGCCATGGAGATGTTGATCGGTAACCTGACCGGTCTTACTGTTACCGACACCAAACGTTTTCTACGCAATGCCATTTATGATGATGGTGCCATTACCCATGATGACATCCCTGACATTCAAAAAGCCAAATACGAATTATTAGGGCAGGATGGCCTTATCTCTTTCGAATACGACACCGCAAAATTTTCAGACGTTGGTGGCATGAAGCAGCTCAAATCATGGCTAGAGAAACGGCGTGAACACTTTATCAATCCACAAACAGATTCAGTATTGGACTCACCGAAAGGTATCCTGCTGGTTGGAGTACAGGGCGGCGGCAAAAGCCTCACCGCCAAAGCGGTTGCCGGCGTATGGGGTGTGCCGCTTTTGCGCTTGGACTTTGGCGTGCTCTACAACAAATTTTTTGGCGAAACAGAAAAAAACATTCGCAACGCACTTAAACTGGCAGAGACCATGTCACCATGCGTGCTATGGATAGACGAGATTGAAAAAGGCATTTCCACTGGCAGTTATGATAGCGGAACCTCTCAGCGAGTACTCGGCACACTACTGACATGGATGGCCGAAACACAAAAGCACGTTTTTATTGTGGCTACAGCCAACAACATCCAATCCCTGCCACCAGAACTTATTCGTAAAGGACGGCTGGATGAAATCTTCTTTGTTGATCTACCATCACCTGAAACCAGAGGGGATATTTTCCGCATTCATCTCAACAAGCGAAAATTCCCTGCAGATGAATTTGATCTTGATAAACTGATCAACGAATCAAACAATTTCTCCGGTGCTGAAATTGAGCAAGCGATTGTCGCTGCCAGCTACAGTGCCCATGCGGATAAAACAAAGCTCAATACCTTACACATTCTGGAAGAACTGCTGCGCACTAAACCACTTTCAGTGGTCATGGCAGAAAAAATGGCTGAACTGAGGCAATGGGCACAAGATAGAACCGTCCCCGCTGATTGACGCTTTACTATCCGCAGCACGAAAACCAAGAATAACCTAGGAGCATATATATGGAAGCCGTTGATCTATCAAATATCTACGATGAGTTTGCACGCACTTATGATAACAACAGAGAACAGTTTGATATCAGCGCTATCATCAACGGCTTTATCAACCACCTAGGCAATCAACCGGGTAGATTATTAGATATAGGCTGTGGCGCCGGCGTACCTGTTGCTAAATCATTCGCCGATCAACAGTGGAAAGTAACAGGCGTCGATAACTCAGCTAAAATGCTAGAGCTTGCACAACGCAACGTTCCGGGCATTCAAACCATTCACTCAGACATGTGCACTGTCGAAT
>JBNKYV010000091.1:0-7331 GCA_050301075.1 Gammaproteobacteria bacterium | reverse complement strand
TTGTGCTCTACCAACTGAGCTATTCCCGCTGAATGTGGGCGCTATTTTACGGTTTTCAGAAACCTTGTCAACACCTATGTGTATGTTTTTTATAAATTACCCCGATTTTTTTTCATTCAAGGGGTTATGTGACATTTTTGCTTAAAAAAGCGCCAGTTCTGGCAACAACATTACTAAAACTAATGATTCTCTTCTTTGCTCATCACAGGCCATGCCGCTTTGAGATACGCAACCATGGACCAAAGCGTCAGCACTACTGCCACATAAAGGAAGAACATACCCATCTCATACATCGGCAAACCGAACAATGGCTCGTTGTATAGCAGCATGAACAATGCGGTCATCTGAGCCGTCGTCTTCCACTTACCAAGACTGGAGACTTTAACCTGCGCGCTCTCCCCTATCTCTGCCATCCATTCGCGCAAGGCGGAAATAGTAATCTCACGGCCAATGATGACTGCCGCGGCGATTGCCATCCAAGGGTTTGGATTGGCTTGCACCAGCAACACCAGCGCTGCGCCAACGATGAGTTTATCCGCAACCGGATCCAGGAAGGCGCCAAAACGCGAAGTCTGATTCCATTTGCGCGCCAGATAGCCATCGAACCAATCGGTAATCGCGGCGACACCGAATATCGCAGTCACGGCGATGTTGACCCACTCAAATGGCAGAAAGAACACCAGCACAAACACCGGAATCAAAGCTATGCGGATGTAGGTGAGGATTGTTGGAATGCTGGTCATGATATGAACTGGTTACTTTTCTAAATGCAATGCGTCGTAAATCTTTTGCGCCAAATCTCGGCTGATGCCATTGACCTTAGCCAGGTCATCCACGCCGGCGCGCGCCACCTCTTGCCATCCGCCAAACTGCTTTAACAGCTCGCGTCGGCGTTTGGGACCAACACCAGGAATTCCTTCCAACGGCGATTGGCCGCGTGCCTTGGCGCGTCGCTGGCGGTGCCCGGTAATGGCAAACCGATGCGCCTCATCCCGTATCTGCTGAATCAGATGCAGGGCCGGCGAATCAGGCGGCAGTATAAAGGGCTCATCACTACCATACAAGAAAAGGGTCTCTTCCCCGGCCTTGCGTTCCGGCCCTTTGGCGACGCCGATAAGGATAACATCGGCAATCTGCAGCTCCTGCATTACATCGCACGCTTGGGCCAACTGCCCCTTTCCACCATCGATAAATAGTATATCGGGCAGTTTGCCCTCACCTTTCTTAAGGCGCGTATAGCGGCGGCTCAGGGCCTGATTCATTGCGGCGTAATCATCACCGGGCGTAATATCTTCTATATTAAAGCGGCGATAGTCGCTTTTCAGCGGACCATCTTCATTGAAGACGACGCAGGATGCCACTGTCGCCTCACCCATCGTATGACTGATATCAAAACACTCCAGGCGTTGCGGCAAGTCGTCCAGGCCAAATGCCTCTTGTAAGGCCTCATAGCGCTGGCGCATACCGCTTTTGCTGGCCAGCTGACGCCGCACAGCATCTTCTACATTCATCACAGCCATCTTCACCCAGCGCGCGCGATCACCACGCACATTATGGCTGATAGTTACTTTGCGCCCTGCCTGCTCACCAAGTACCTCTTCAAGCAGTGCCTGATCTTCGATGGGCTGATTCGTCAGTATCTCAGTGGGCACCTGTTTGCCAAGATAGTACTGCGGAATAAACGCTGACAGGATTTCCGCCACATCGGCATCTTGCGTATGTTTGGGATAAAAGGTTTTATTCCCCAATTGATGGCCGCCACGAATAAAGAAGACCTGCACACACCCCACACCGTTCTGATAGGCACTCACAATGACATCCAAGTCACCACCGCTATCACTACTAATGTATTGCTTCTCTTGCACACGACGGATACTGGCGATCTGATCACGGTAGCGTGCCGCTTCTTCAAACTCCAACGCTTCACTGGCCTTTTCCATACGCTTAACCAGCTCGTTTATGATCTGGCTATCTTTGCCCTCAAGGAACATAGATGCGTGGCGCACATCGTCAGCATAAACCTCTTGCGTGATATACCCCACGCAAGGCGCGGTACAGCGTTTGATCTGATACTGCAGACAGGGACGAGAACGGTTATTAAAAAACGTATCTTCACACTGGCGCACACGAAATAGCTTCTGCATAAGGTTTAGCGTATCTCGCACAGCACCAGCGCTGGGATATGGACCAAAATAACGCCCTTTGGCTCGCTTGGCACCGCGGTGATATGAAAGCCTAGGAAAAGTATCCGCCGATAAAAAGATATAGGGATAGCTTTTATCATCACGCAACAGCACGTTGTAACGCGGGCGTAGCTCTTTGATGAGATTGTTTTCGAGAATCAGCGCTTCGTTTTCAGTGTGCGTCACCGTAACTTCGATATTGGCGATTTGACTCACCATGACTCGCGTCTTGGGCGCGGTAACGCTGCGTGTAAAATAACTACCTACACGTTTATTAAGATTGCGCGCTTTACCAACATAGATCACATCCCCTTCTGCATTTAACATGCGATAAACACCAGGGCGCGTGGTTAATGTCTTCAAAAACGCCTTGGCATCAAATCCCTGCTGCTTGTTTACATCATCACTCATACAGATTTCGCGGGTGTCCCCATTAACTGTTTTGCACTTGCAAAGACATTATTAAACATTTCAGGCGTGAGTCGTTTGGTTTGCGTGTTATAGCGACTGCAATGATACGAGTCCAGCAACCACAAACCTTTTGGTAAAACATGCTGCGCGCCATGAGCAAATTTATATTCGCGTTGTTTCAGCTTCAGCACCCGCAGAATGGCGTTATGCGCCACTGCTCCCAAGGCCAGCACAACCGTACCAGGCCTCAATACCTCTAGCTCTTGCAGCAGATATTCACTGCAGTTAACGACCTCTTCAGCCAACGGCTTGTTCTGCGGCGGCAGGCACTTAACCGCATTGGTGATACGACAGTTCTTTAAAACTAGCCCATCATTCGCTGCACGTGATACCTGTTTGTTGGCAAAACCAAACTGGAATAACGTTTGATATAACAACTCGCCCGAGGCATCCCCAGTAAAAGGTCTTCCTGTCGCGTTAGCGCCATGCATCCCGGGCGCCAGCCCCACAATCACTAACTTCGCGCGTTTTGCGCCAAAAGCATCCACCGGGCGCGCGTGGTAATCGGGATATTGTTTTTTAATCTGGTCTAAATAATCTGCCAACCGAGGACAACGGCGACAATCCGCGTTAAACATGCTGAGAGCAACTCTCCTTTATTTATCACTCATTTTAACATTAACGGCTTAGCAAAAGCCTGAGCGTTTCACTGCTTCTTTTCCCGCCCCTATTTTGCTAAGCTGACGCCCCTTATAAAGATTTAGCTACAAAGATTAAAGCCGTGAATGTAAGTGAAGCGATAGAAACACGCCGCTCAATCGAGCATTTTGACCCTGATCACAAAATGGATGACACAGAAGTAAAACAGCTGATTGAAGCTGCGATGCTATCGCCTACTGCTTTCAATATTCAGCATTGGCGCTTTCTGTGGATCAAAGATCAATCCATGAAGGATAAGATTAAAGAGTATGCATGGCATCAGCCACAAGTCGCCAGCGCCTCACTGCTGTTATTCGTGTGCATGGATTTAAAGGCTTGGGAAAAACAGCCAGAACGCTATTGGCGCAACACCCCCAAAGAGGTGGCTGAAGCCATGCTACGCAACATGAAATACTACGAAGGCAATGAAACGGCAGAACGGGACGAGGCCGTGCGCTCTGCTTCTATGGCCTGCATGACGCTTATGCTAAAAGCGAAGGAGATGGGCTACGACTCATGCCCAATGCTCGGTTTTCAATATGGTAAAGTAGCCGAACTGATTAACTTGCCTGAGGATCACGGCATCTGCCTGATGATGACATTCGGTAAAAAAGCTAAAGATGCTTACCCAAGGGCCGGGCAGCTTGCTCTTGAAGAGGTGTTGTTTACCGATTCGTTCTAAAACGCCCCAATCCAGCAAAACTGCCAGACATAAAAAATCCCCGAGGGTTTACACTCATCGGGGATTTTTTTAAGCGACTGATTCAGCGAATTAGGCTGATTTTTCTTCAGGCTCTTCTACTTCTTCAACTTCAGCATGCCTTACAGCTTCTGAACCTTTCACATCTTTCTGACGAGAAGCGAACTCTTTCACTTTGCGTTTGGCGGCTTCGAATGCGTCGCGAATCGCAACATGCAGATCTTCATTCTCTTCACGCTTGATAACAATTTCTGAACCAGGCACGGTGATGTCCAAACGAACATTGTAGTGATTGCCTTGGTTTTGGTGACGGTGTGGCGCTTCAACCAGTACACGACATCCCATAATGCGGTCGTAGAACTGATCAAGCTTCGCTGCTTTTTCACGAATAGTCTGCTCTGCGCTTTCAGATAGAGACACGTTCCGGGAGGTAATTTGCAGCGGTAGTTTCATATGCTTCTCCTTATTTTCTTTCTCGCCCTTTATATTCCTACCTCAGCCTGGGCGATTGTACTGCTACTTAGGTAGGTAATATTTTGATTCTCGTTGAGTTCTAGTATAAAGACTTTTGACACCAATGGCGCAAATTTATTCATATTTTATCGGATTTTCTTCCTATTCATTCCTCTATCCCGGTGCCCCCCCTTTCGATTTCCCAAATAACGATTTAATCGATTTTTGGGCTACATCATCAAATTTCAAGTGCTATATCATAATTCTCTAAAGTACGGCTCTAAAAACGTCGATAAAAAAGGGGACATACGTAAGCAGTTACCGCTCTGGGATATCCGCTGCACCCAGATGTTTTGGTTATATACGATGTACTAGCCACAGCAATTCGGACGCGGATAGAGGTTCTTTCGTAACGAGGAGACTTGATCCATGCGCTCGCCCGTCGAAGCAAAAATACAAGAATGGTATCGCCTGCCGAATGGCGAAATGTTCAAGGTAACGGACATCACTGACGAGCATATTCAAATCCGCTACTCCGATGGAGCAGTTGAAGATGTAGAAATGGATATCTGGAACAAACTCGGCCACAAGAATGTGGAGCCAGATGATGAGTGGCTGGAAGCACATGAAGAGGACTTCCACGAGCTGGACTTCCTCAATATGGAAGCAGCCCCCGGTACCGAGGGCTATCAAGACATAGATATGTACTCAGACTACGAAAACGCCTGATTCATATCCGCCGATCAACTCTTACGCCTTACTTCAAGAATATTGGGTAAGGCGTTGATTTTATGCAATATACGACTCAGATTATCGAGATCATTAATTTCCATGGTAATAATCATGCTCGCCTGATGGCGTTTTTTGTCTGAGTTTGTATGCACGGCAATAATATTCACCTTATCGTCTGACAAAACCGCTGCGACGTCCCGCAACAGACCCTGCCGATCGAACGCAACAATCTGGACATCCACCGGATAGTATTGCCCGGTAGCACCGGACTCCTCTCCCCAGCTCACCTCGACTAACCGCTCTGGCGAGTTGTTGATGGCACGCAAAATATTGGGGCAATCCTGCCGATGAATCGTCACGCCACGACCACGCGTGATGTAACCACAAATCTCGTCGCCAGGCACAGGCTTACAGCAATTGGCGATTTGAGTAAGCAAATCACCTACGCCGTTAATCTGAATTCCACCTTTATCTGGCGAACTCTGTGAGCGTCGCGTGTGAATAACAGGCTCTTCTTGCGGAACAGGCTCATCGAGCTGCTGCACAGCACGAACAATTTGACTGGTTTTAACATCATTGCGACCAAAAGCAGCGAAAAACTCATCTGCCCGGCCAAATTTCAACTTTTTAGCCAGTTTTTCGAGGTTAACATCGCTCAAACCCAGCCTTTGTAGCTCTTTTTCCACCATATTGCGGCCAGTCGCCACATTGGTCTCAAAGTGCTGCAGCTTGAACCAATGCTGCACCTTATTACGCGCCCGCGTGGTATGCAGATAGCCCAGATCTGGGTTCAGCCAGTCACGGCTGGGTTCGCCCCGTTTCACGGTGAGAATCTCCACCTGTTCCCCAGTTTTGAGTATATAGGTCAGCGGAACCATGTGATTGTTCACTTTGGCACCACGGCAGCGATGCCCGACCTCGGTATGGATGTGATACGCGAAATCGAGCGGCGTTGCCCCCTTGGGCATATCGATTACATTACCTTTAGGGGTAAAGATATAAATGCGGTCTTCAAAGGCGTCTGATTTGAATTGATCGACAAACTCGCCGGCATCGGTAACATCCTCTTTCCACTCCAACAACTGCCGCAACCAGGCAATTTTGCGCTCGAAATCGGCATCGTGCTCCGCACCTTCTTTGTAACGCCAGTGAGCAGCCACACCCAGCTCGTTGTCGTGATGCATTTGGTGGGTACGAATCTGCACCTCCACCACCTTGCCTTCAGGACCAAAAATAGCGGTGTGGATCGACTGATAGTTGTTTTGCTTGGGCGTGGCAATGTAATCGTCAAACTCCCCCGGAATATGGTTCCAGGTAGAGTGCACGATACCCAGAGCGGTATAGCACTCAGGGATCGTATTAACCAATACACGCACACCGCGGCTGTCGTAGATCTGGTGATAATCGAGGTTCTTGCGCTGCATCTTGCGATAGATGCTGTACAAGTGCTTGGGGCGCCCTTTGATTTCGCCCTTTACACCGACTTTCACCAACTCATCGTTCAGCGTATTGATAAATTTTTTGATGTACTGCTCACGATCGACACGGCGCTCATCCAACATCCGCGCGATCTCTTTGTACTTCAGCGGATGCAGATAGCGGAAAGAGAGATCCTCTAGCTCCCACTTGATCTGCCACATGCCAAGGCGATTGGCTAATGGCGCATAGATATCCAGCGTCTCACGGGCAACGCGCTGCTGTTTATATTCAGGCAAAGAACCCAACGTACGCATGTTATGAGTACGATCAGCCAATTTGATCAACACAACACGTACATCTTCAACCATCGCCAGCAGCATTTTGCGCAAGCTTTCGGCCTGGGCCTTCTCTTTCTTCTCTTTACGCGAAACATCATCCAGATTTTTATAACTCTGAATGACGCCCATTTTGGTTACACCATCAACCAAACAGGCAATTGATGCGCCAAATTCTTCTTTGATATCCTCCAGAGAGATATCAGTATCTTCAACAACATCGTGCAATACCGCTGCCGAAACTGTTTCGTGATCCATGCGCACGTGTACGAGGATATCTGCCACAGCTAAAGAGTGCTGAATATAGTCCTCACCAGACAACCGACGCTGTCCTTCATGCGCGTTCTCCGCTACTTCACATGCGCGCCTGATCACACTCAACGCATCGTCTGAATAGCT
>JBNKYV010000090.1:0-9509 GCA_050301075.1 Gammaproteobacteria bacterium | reverse complement strand
AGCGATCATCGGGAATTTGTGCCAGTTCTTTACTGGTGAGTGGATTGCTGAGCAAGGCTTCCAGTGCGTCTGTTCCCCCTTTACGGCGGGCGGCGTGTTCGTATAAGGCGTTAAAAGATTGCATGTGAACGATTATTGAATGACTATGTTAATTGGCCTAACTTTAATACAGGTAGGGTAACCTTGGGAAATCCAAGTTGAAGATTGCGTTGTTTACATCTCTGCGGCAGCGCATCGTTGCGCTCATTGTGTGCGCATTAGCGCTCACTAGTGCGCTTATTCTGTGGCGTTCAGAGCACATTGTTGAAGCGGCAATGCTGGAGCAGGTTAAGAAACAAGCTTGGGTGTTCCTATTAGGGGTGGAGCGTGAGGTCCAGCAAATGCCCGACCCTTTGGATAAGGAAGCACTTCAGGCCTTGGTGAGCCGCACTATGCAGGTGGAGCACAGGGAGCGTCTGGGTTTTAGCATATTTCGCATTTACTTCTTTGACCGCAATGGCGTTTTTCTTGCGCACTCAGAGCCGGATGATTACCCGCCAAAGAAGCTCGAGGGGCACTACAAAAGACTATTTGAGCGGGGTGAGGATTATCTCGGGGATAGAATTGAATATGGCTATAGTCCATCGCTTGGGCGAGTGCCTAAAGTCGATATCATTGTGCCGCTGCATTTGAATGGTGAAGTGGCGGCTGCACTAGAGGTTGAGATCAACCTGCAAGAGACATTAGATCAGATTCGCATTCTGGATGACCGCTACGAGAATGAAATTATGGTCATCGTAGTGTTGAGCTTAATGTTGACCTTCTTCTTTATTTGGTCTGGTTTGCATCGTTGGATGTTGCGTCCTGTGTATACCATGGGGTGTGTGACGTACAAAATTTCTCAAGGTGAGCTGGATGCGCGCGTTGCCAAAGTCGGTAAAGATGAGCTAGGGCAGTTGGCGGGATCGATCAACCAAATGGCCGATAGTATTGAACAGCTATTTACCGAGCAGGAAGAGGCGCATCTGCAAATGTTGCAGGCCTTGGCCAAGGCGTTGGAAGCCAAGGATGCCTATACCGCCAGCCACTCTGCGCGCGTGGCGAAATACTCTGTGATGCTGGGGCGTTATGTAGGCTTGTCTGATGATCAATTGCTGTTGCTCAAGCAAGGCGCATTGATGCATGACTTGGGCAAGATTGGGATTGAGGAGAATATTCTCAATAAGCCTGAGCAGTTGAACGAGCATGAATATGAAATCATGAAGCAGCATCCTGTCATGACAGCTAAGATCATGCGCCCGTTAAAACGGTTTAAGGCGTTTGCTGAGATCGCGGCATGGCACCATGAGCGCTGGGATGGCAAGGGTTATCCCGATGGTTTGAAAGGTGAAGAGATTCCCTTATTAGCCCGCATCGTGGGGCTGGCGGATACCTGGGATGCGATGACGGGGGATCGTATTTATCGTAAAGCGATTCCGAAAGAGAAGGCCTTGTCGATTATTGAATCTGAGATTAACTCGGGTCAATGGGATCCAGAGTTGGCGGCACAGTTTGTTGAGATGATTCGTCAAAGTGGCGATGAGCGACAGACAGCTTAGTTTTTTTTGTGTGAACGAACGTATTTAAGCACAAGGCCTCTCATGTTGAGGCCTTGTGCTTTCTCCTTTAGCCTCGGGTTAAAAGATTGTTGAGGCGCTCAAGATCGTTGATTACCTTCCAGCTCCCTCCGCCTTGTGTCACCTTATTGTGCCAACCATCCAAACGGCTCAGATACTCTTTAGGGTCAACGTTATCGCTGCGTAGCTTGGTAACGTTTAGCGCAGCTACCTGAATGCCCGTGAGTGGTAACGTAAAGTCGCGCACATGGCCTTTGGCAAGCTCCTCTTCTAGGTCCGAGAAAACCAGGATGTATTTGTTGTCAGCACCGGTTTCATTCAAAAACTCAGATGCCTGCAATATGCCGCCGCTGATGTCCGTATGTGCGCTTCCTTTGGTAATGCCCTGCGTGAATTCATCCATCATGCGTTTGAATGCACGTTTTTGCTCGTTACTGGTGCTGGGGCGTACATCAAAGGTAGTTTTAGCAATGATATCTTTCTCGCTAAAGCTACCGCTATCGATACGAGCCACGGCGATTGAGTCACCGCTGTCCAGCGTCATCAAAAGATAGTTAACAATCTTTTGCGCCTTATCCAGCTCCTGGGTATAGGTGCCTGATGTGTCGAGCAACATATACACCGCAGTGGTTTGTGGTTTGCTTGGGGATTCGCTACATGCACTCAGTGCAAATCCACAGGCCAATAACAGAGTTGTAATAAGCATACGTTTCATGACTACTTCTCCTCTAAAACGTTAGCGAAAGCAGGTTCTTGATCTTTCTTTTCGTCATCAGACTTACGAGCCTGTTTAGGTTTTGCTGATACCGCTTTGCTGGTGATCAGTTGCTCAGCCCTGAGTGGCAGCATGATCAGAATGTCGTAAAAGTTGATCATGATATTGCCCATATGGTGGGCCATGTTGCTGATCAGGCGTGCACCAAATGCAATGCTGCGCAGAACAGCTGATGCAATCAAACCGATCACTGTGCGCAGTGATTGAATAAATGACTCCAGCGGGATCGCGATAAAGGCCAATGTGAATGGCAGGATAAAGCCCATGACCATTTGGCCAATTGATGGAATCCAGCGGAACTCAGCTTCCACTACGCCTACGCCACTCAGTGATTGCGCAATGGCTTCACGGTCCATGGCCAGAATGTCGCGCATGTAGGCAAGTGATGCTTCTACACTGGCTAGAATGAAAAGAATGCTGAAGGTGATGATCACCATGCGTTTACGCATCTTGTCATCCATGCTGCCAATCACTGGAAACAGATTGGTGATGCGCAGTGATTCCATCAGGAACAGCCCCATGGCGATCTCCACCATGATGATGACAAGCGCAGCGACATCAGCTGTTTTCATTGGTCCCAGCTGGCTGGTGCCGCCCACCATCTCAGACATCGGCAAGGCAATGAGCTGAAAGTTGATGATGCCGCCAAGGATGGCAATGACCAGTACCAAACCTGAGATGAAAAACTGCGTAAGCGAAGATGAACTCAACATGCGCGCCGCATGATCTTCACCGGCGCGAATTTCAGCGTAGGTTTTCATCTTGTCGTCGATGAGTTGCGCGCGTTCTTCCAGACCGTCGATGGTCTCTTTTACATCGTCAGAAGCATCCGCCGCTTTGCGCCAGTAAGGCATCATATTTTTAAGAATGCCATGACGCTCACGGCTGCTTTGTTGATACTCCTTCAATGAGTCTTTATGTGCCTTCTCAACCGTTGATTGAATGTTCTCCAGAATCGCAACCACGGTTGGATCACTTTTGTGTTGGATTTTGGCAATGCTCTCAACCGCATCCAGCCAAGCAGGAGGTGAGGGTGGTGATTCCACAGCATTGCTGTAGTCCTCTTCAATTTTTGTGATGACATCGCTGATTTGGCGATGCAGTGCTGGATATTTGCTGAGGTCACGATTGACAACAGTGTTGATGCGTTCAAATTCACGTTCAATTGAGCGCTCGGTGGCCTCTTTGCCCATGGCCAAAATCACCTCTTTGTTACGTTCGCTGAGGCGCTTCTCCAGTAGCGTAATAGAGCGGGCGCTAAGTCGCATGGCGCCTTTGATTGTTTGTGTGACTGAGTGAATCAATTGATGTGCTGGCTTGCGAGCCAAGTACATCAAGAAAATGACTATAGCCAACCAGATTGTGAGTGATAGGCCAGCACTATCTGACCAAATCCATAAGATATCGTTAAACATGTTACACCTCCGATTTTTGAAATTGTCTGTTAGGAAATTTGTAATCTCCCTTGCTAATAGTTTTAACCTCGGGGTGTGAAAAACTTGTGAAGAGTTATATAGTCTTTAGGCCCTGTTGCCAGCAAAGGCTCATTATTGCTGGCAACAGGGCTAAGGGATTCAGGATGAATCTTTAGTTTTGTGATCGGGTTCTCAAGTTGTGCTGCGTTGTTGTTGGATTCTGCGAAGCGCTTGTCACCAAATCACTTTGAAAATGCCGATATCCCTATATGGGGTGTAGTGACTGGAAGCATGGCAAATGGCTAGGATATTTTGGGTTGAAGACCAGTTTCATTGGATAGAGAAATTTAAGCCTGTACTGGAAGGTGCAGACCTGGACGGCCTGCCGAATGAAATCATGGTGAGTAAGTTTGTTGAGGCGGCAAAGCAGCAGATTGCTGTGTTGGCGTCTAATAAGGGCCCGGATATCGCCATTCTTGATGCCAATATGAATGGCCAGGATCAGGCCGGCTTTTCAGTGTCTGAGGCGCTTTTGAAAAAGTGGCCTGAGCTGCCAATTATTTTCCTCTCTGAATACAACGGCACCGACATCGAGCGCGATGCACTGGTGCACTACAACGCGCAAGACTTTATCTCCAAACATCAAAAGAACGTCGAAGAGGTGCTGTGCTGGCGGTTGAAAGCGGTGCTGCGTCATGCGGCACTCACAGCCAATCAGACAGCCCCACAGATTGCCGATGAAGTTTTAACCAGCGGGGAGCTGCGTTTAGATCTCAATACCTGGGAGGCGTATTGGCAAGGCGTTAAGTTGATGAATCCGGATAACCCCAAGCGCCCGCTGGCACCCATGCCGCGCAAGATATTGCGTTGTTTAATGGAGCGCTCGCCTCGCCCTGTCTCGACCAGTCAGATGGCTGACTTTCTCGATGTTGATGCCGAACGTTATGCAGATGCAACGTATCGCCAGCATATTAAAACCCTGCGTAGAGCGTTGGATGCGGCAGAAGGTAATACCGGTAGTTTTATTGAGAAATGTAAAAGCGGCTGCGGCATTGTCACCCACGGTGAAGGCAATGCTTATCTATGGAAGCCTTGTTAATGAAGCGTACTAATTTTAATGTGCCATGGATGGGGTTTATGTGTGGGCTGCTATTAATGCTCTACATGTATCTTTTTATTAATCCAGATCTGATTGGTTTTTATCAATTACCGCCAGCCTATTTTAAGCAAGAGTTTGTGCTTTATGCCATGGGCGGCTTTATGACGATTGTGTTGTTTGATGTATTCCGTTTTGGGCGTAAGAAGCGTCGCTATGACAAGCGAATGGCAGACTATGAGGCTCAGTTGGAAGAGCTACTGAAGAACAAAAGCAAATTGCAGCATAAGGTGCATAAATACTCTGCTCATGCGGATAAGTTGAAGCTGTTTATCAGTGATCGTTTGTTGGAATACATAGAGTACGATGAAAAGTTTCTGCACTTTAAGAATATCGCCTCTGAAGTGCGTCATACCGGTGTGATCTGCTTTGACAAAGTTACCACCTCGCTTAAAAGCGCGATTGAAAAAGAGGCCGGCAACAGTGGCTATCAAGATGCGCTAGATAGCATGGGCTATCTGTGGGATCTGCTTGATCTTTCAACGGCAGATAATATCTCTATGTATATCGCGAACAAGCTTTACAAGGCAGAAGAACATTATTATCAGCAGGTGTTGAGTGAGGAGGGGTTTTCTCTCTACTCCCCAACCTTTTTAATGCGTCGTGCGGTTATTAAAACATTGCGCGGATTTTCCGGTGGGCAAGAGTTGCCGGCATTGCCGGGTGCCGATGAAAAGTATCGATATAAAGATGATCGCTTTTACGTCGAGATGGATGATGTGGGCGAGATGCTGGGCAATGAGAACTACGTTGTCTTAATGTTGGAAAACCTGATCAATAACGCGCTTTATTATGGCGATGTTAAAAAATATCAAAGTGAATATTCGAAGATTGTTGTACGCCTAATGCATGATGATGGAGCGGCCAAGGTCTCTGTTTATAACCGTGGTCCGCTGGTTGATGACGAGATTAAGGGTAAGATATTTCAGTTGGGCTTTTCAACCAAGCGCATTCGCGAAAACAACGGTAAGGGGTTAGGTCTCTACTTTGTCAGTGAGATTGTGAAGGGCTACGAAGGGGAGCTTAATTTCGAAAATATCATCAATAAGGCAGAGACCTATCTGCTGCGCTTTGTGTTAGAGAATGGGGATGAGGTGGTTAACACCGTTATCGTCGATGTGGATGATAAGCAGCGCCCCATGTGTCGCAGCCCTGAAGATGGCAGTCTAAATAAAGATTCGAAATTTAAGTTTAAAGAGCGGGTTATCAGTGTTGAATTGACCAAACAGTCAACACAAGAGAAACATCAGGTCTTGGATATTGGTAAGGAAGACTCTGAGGTGATTGATCCGTTCTTCCCTGAGCGGCCTGAGTGGTCCTTGCAATTGAAGCCTGCTCGAAATGGCTGTCGCGTTCTCTTCAAGCCGCTTGATATCAGTGGTGTTCAATTTAATGTTTACCTGCCCACAGCAGCTTCGCGCCTGGATAGCAGTTACCACGATATTGAGGGTGATGCGTTCGATGATCTGGATGAGTTGGATAAAGGGTTGGAGGCGGTAAAGGACTACGTCGGCTAGCAGGCTGCTGAAAAAGCCTCATGCGGCACGATACCGCGTTAAAATTCTGCTCAAAATGCTCATTTATCACTTATAAACTGCGTTTCTTGTGCCCTTTGGGTATTTCGCAGAATTTTGCCTCGCCTCGTGGCGCCTACTTTTGGTGTCTCGCACTCGCCTGAAACTTTTTCAACAGCCTGCTAGTGTGGCGCTTGTACTCGGGGTGGTATGGTAAAATCGCCCTTTTTCCGGGCAGTCCCAGGCAGATCCTAAAACCATGAGCAACAGCGATTACGATAAACGTTTTGGTGGCATCCAGCGCCTATACGGCAGTGCCGAGCAGGCAATCATTCAAGATATGCATGTCTTTATCGCGGGTGTGGGTGGTGTCGGTTCCTGGGTGGTTGAGGCATTGGCACGAACCGGGGTCGGCAAGCTAACCTTTATCGATGGTGATACGGTGGATGTCACCAACGCCAATCGCCAGTTGCATACGCTGACCGATACTTTTGACCAGTCAAAGGTTGAGGTGATGGCGGAGCGCGTCAGGCAGATCAACCCTGATTGTCAGGTGAATGCTATTCACGAATATCTCAATATGAATAATCTGTTCTCTTATGTGGAGGGCGGTGGTGAGGCCGGTTATGACTACGTGGTTGATGCGCTGGATAGCATCAAGTTCAAGGCCAATATGATCGCCCACTGCAAGCGTAAAAAGATTCCTATTATTGCCACTGGTGGGGCGGGTGGTTTGAATGATCCGACTCAGATTCAGGTTGCCGATTTAAGCAAAACTTTTAACGATCCTTTGGCGGCCAAGGTGCGTTCGTCGCTACGTAAGGAGTTTGGTTTTAGCCGTAACCCCAAACGTTCGTTCGGTGTTGAGTGTGTGTTCTCCTCGCAGCAGCAGGTTTACCCGAAAGAGAATGGTTGTGTGAGTCATGAAAAGCCCGGCATTCACGGTGTTTCTCTGGATTGCCGTTTTGGTTATGGTTCCGCTACGTTTGTCACGGGGGCGTTTGGTTTTATGGCTGCATCGCGGGTGGTTAATAGAACCTTGCAGAAGCGCTTGGATAAAAAGATCTAGAAATAAAAAAGCCCTCGTAATGAGGGCTTTGTTTTTAGCGCATTCCCAATGGATCATCTGGACTAATGTGATCCTGAAATGGTTTGTTACGATCCATGTTAGTGATTTGGTAGACCGTTCCAATCCAGTTGTTTAAGACAGCCTCTGCCGTGTCGTGCCAGGTGTTATCCAATTGCTGAGTGATTAACACCTCTGGTAGCTCTGGCGCTTCCGTGCCCTTGTCCATTGTGTCCAGTACTTGTGCGTGATGCTCTTCAAGAATAGCGGCTACCTGGCGGGTGAAGTAGTTTTCCGGCATTGGCGGATAGTCTGCACGCTTGCCTTCGATAAACAGATTGATCTCGCGTTTGTACTCTTTCAACAGGCTGATGATGTCGTACTCAGGATGGCCCTGGAAGAAGACAATGCGGAACAGGTCTTCGCTTACTGCCAGATGCACGCCAGCTGCTTCGCTTTCAACCAACACCTTTAAGCCACGCTCTTCAAACTGCTCGCGCGTGATGTTGTTAAAGCGTGAGTGTGGCACATCAAAGCGTGTATTAACGCCTGCGACCAGCGGGTGCTCGCGCTCCATTAAATAGTGTGGGTAAACCCCCCAACGCTTGAAACCAAGATTGGTGCGCTTCTGGCCATAACGTTGCTGCATAACGGCATGGGTTGCCAGGCATGAGCAAAGTGTTGAGGTGACATTGTTATATGCCCAGTCCACCACCTCTTTCAGTGGCTCCCAAAAGGGTTCCATGGCCAGGTCGGGTTGTGTGACGTTGGCGCCGGTAATGATTAAGGCATCAAGGCCTTTCTCTTTGATTTTTTCAAAGCTTTCGTAATAGCGCTCTACATGGGCCAAGCCGGCTTCGCCGCGTGGCAGTTCCGGCAGGGTAAACGGGTGCATGTAGAACTGTGCGATCTGATTGGACTCACCCACCAGACGAAAGAACTGGCGCTCGGTGGCGGCCAGTGCTGAATCCGGCATCATGTTGAGAAGACCGATATGAAGCTCACGGATGTCCTGGTGTTCAGCTTTATTGAGCTGAATGATGGTCTCGCCTTCAATTTCCAGGCGCTTGAATGCAGGTAAATCGCTGTTGGCTACTAATGGCATCTTGTTTCTTTCACATCGTTGATTATTGCTGAAGCGCTTTTTCGACCAGTTTCAGGAAGTCTTGTTCCCCTTGAACTTTGGCAAGGTCGGTTGTGGTGATGGTATAGCCATACTCTTTGGCGATTGCTTCGTAACGCGGTATGCGGCTGTAGAACAGTTTAGGGAATACCCAGCGCACAAAATCGTCAGGATCAATCTGCGCAATGTAATCAATGGTCTTTTCTTGCATGTAGACAGCAAGTTGCTCATCCAAAAATGCTTCACGGTAGTAAAGCGGTTTAGGGGCCATTTCAGCGCGGCGAATCAGCTCTTTTTCATCTTGCTCAGTGGCTTGGATGTAGAGAATGAGTGAGTGCTGGGCAAGAATGTCTAGCGTCTTCTTGTCGTCCAGTTCGCATACGCTGCCACCTGCATCATTAATAAAGTGTGCGTAGCCGTAGATCTCCTGCGCCTTTTGGATAAATGAAGGTACGTCGCGCATGGCGGCGATCTCTGCCTTGTGGTGCAAAGCCTGGCGGCGTTTGAATTCCGGTAACGATAAGCCATTCAGCTCAGGATTGCCCAGCTTGCCCAGGAAGCTGGAGACCGGTGACAGATCATCCACCGATAGGTTGTTGGCAATATAAATAGAATCTGTGCGCAGCAGGTCGCGCAGAAATGGAATCTGCATTGCCTGCTTTTTAATGTTGTCGAGAATCGGCTCGTCCAGGTAGCGGGTGCCAATGCGGTAGTCGCCCGAGTAGTGGAACCAGTTGTCGCGCAGCATGGCGGATAGGCGTGTTTTGCCTACACCGGACATGCCCAGCAGGGTAATGCTCTTGTGTTCCCAGTTCCTGAATTCTTCTACCGACAGTTTCACGTCATGCTCCTTACATTGGATGGG
>JBNKYV010000089.1:0-6342 GCA_050301075.1 Gammaproteobacteria bacterium | reverse complement strand
ACGGTCTCTTCCCCTACGGAAGAGACATCCAAGCCAACGGCTTCTTTTATAAGGTCGTATATCTCTTTAGTGGGCATCCGCACCACCTTCTACCTGATCAAGCGCTTTCTCCAGAATACGGCTTAGCTCATCAGGCACAACCACTTCTGGGTTAATGTGCTGAATCATCCCTACACTATCAAGTGCAACTTTATCGACCAACCAACCTAGCTCACTCTCAATTTTGGTATCGGTGAACTCATCATCCTCAATTTTTATCGTTTCAGTCACACTCTCTGCCAACAACCCAACCATGCCGGTATCCGCTGTTTTAACCATAACGATTCGGCTGCTCAGGCATTTTTTGGCAAATGTTTCGTTGATCAAGTAGCTCAAATCAACTACCGGCACAATGACGCCCCGATAATTCAGCAGTCCAACAAAGTAAGGGGGTGCCTTCGGAATTCTTTGCAATGGCACGTTGGGAATGACTTCCACAACATTGACGACGTTCAATCCGAAACGGTCGTCCCCTACCTTGAACTGCAGAGCCATCATTTCTTGTGACTCATTCTGACTCCGGGTTCAGACACTTTAAAGCGTGAAACACCACTTTGGAGCATACGTGCCGCATCGTTCAAGTGATCGATTGATGAATGAGACTGACGCAAAGATTCTACAGTCTGTTGTGCTGACTCACTCAACAACACAATCGCCTGTTTGATCTGCTCAGCCCCTTGTGACTGGAATTGCATCCCTTCATGCACGCTTTCAAAACGCGGCGTCAGCGCCTGCACCTGATCGATGATCTGAGTTAACTGGCCACTGATGGCGCTAACCTCATCAACACTATGGCGCACCTCTTCAGTGAATTTTTCAACACTCATTACACCCGCAGTTACTGCGCCCTGCATCTCTTTAACCATCTGCTCAATGTCCCACGTAGCGACAGCGGTTTGGTCAGCGAGACGTCTGATTTCAGTTGCAACCACAGAGAACCCCAAACCATATTCGCCCGCCTTCTCCGCCTCTATCGCCGCGTTCAACGAAAGTAGGTTGGTTTGGTCAGCAACTTTTGTAATCGTGGTGACAACAGTGTTGATATTGCTGGCTTTTTCATTCAAAACCTCAAGCTTAGCAGCAATCGAAGAAGATGCTTCTACCACTTGTTGCATGGTAGACCCCATCTTCTGCAAGGCAAGTTGGCCAGATTCCGCATTGGTCGCGGTACCTTCTGCCACGGTTGCCACCTCATCCATGGTGCTAACAAGCTCTTTGGCGGTAGCTGAAATCTCTGTTGCAGTCGTTACAACCTGATTGACCGTTGCAGCCTGCTCGGCAACGGTTGCCTCCTGCTCTTTTGAGGTTGCTGCAATTTGTGTGGCAGATGAAGTCACCTGAATACCGGAACGCTGAACCTGCGCCACCAAGGCATTAAGATTATCAATCATCGACTGAACACCACTGGCAAGCTGGCCAATTTCATCATCACCTTCAATAGAGAGTTTGCCAGTCAAATCACCATCTGCGGCCTTGGTGACGTTTTCGAGAATCATATCGACCTTGCGTCTTAGCGATTCCACCGCATGGCGCCGCTCTTCAATCAGATCGTGCAGATTGCTAATCATCGACTCCAAGCCGTGAGCAAGTTCACCAATAGCACCTTGATCCTCAAAATCTACCCGGCCACTCAAGTCACCCTTGGCGGCCATATTGACCACTTTTAACAACTCATCCACTTTATGACGCAGATCCTCAGCCGCCTCATGTTCCCTTGAGGCGCTGGCATTTACCTTGTCGGCCATATCATTAAACGCGCTGCCAACCTTACCTATCTCGTCAGAACTGGTCACATCCACACGAACTTTCGAATCACCCTGGGCACGCCGGCTAACCACATCCATTAAATTACTCAGCGGTTTAGAAACCCAGCCTTTAATAAAATAGTTAATCAACACTAGGCCAATAGCCAGAAACAGCAGATTAGCCCCGGCCTCAACCATCATGTCGTCGCGGATCTCCTGATCCATGGAGGCCAGAGAATAACTCACCCGGACACCACCATTGATCGCACCACTAGGGACGTTATGGCATTGCAAACAATTCACGCCACGCGTATTTTCAGTCGCTTTAAAGGGCGTGAGTACGGTTAGAATTCTTCCTTTCGGCGTCTCTTTAACTTCAAAGATCTCCTCCCCCTGCAGCACTCGCATATCCAGATTATCAACCGGCTGCTCGTAATCGAATCCCTCGCCAAACTGCTGCTTGACTGGTTCACCACGAATAACACGTGCTTCAAGCACATTTGGACGGCGCAACATCTTGTCTTGAAGAATGCCACGTTCGCCCATGGTTCCAGTCAACATCATGGTATTCAAGCTATCAAAATAGAGCGTAGTCATATCCTGTGTTCGCTCAAAAGCTTGATCTAACACACGCTGCTTGTCTTGATAAAAGACATATTCGGTGACGACAACAATCACCAGCAAGAAGACACACCCTACGATGAGGTTGATTTTGACGGGAATAGATAAGTTACTGAAAAAAGAGTGAATATTGCGTTTTGCTGTCATGGCCATTCTCTAATTTGAGTTAATTACACCCAAAACAAACATCCCTGCTTACAGCCTTGTAAAGACCGAGATAAGCGCCCAACGTTGTTATAAAATTTGAATCAGCAAGACATATAACCGAATCAATCGATTCAGCGGCAGGAGGTATCAAAACTTTAGATGCACACGGGAGCCAGCAGGCCTATCAGCACCATATATAAAATGGTCCCAAAACAAAGACCAGTTACGCGCATAAACGAGAGATTAAATTGAGGACACAGACAAACTATCTAGCCTGCGATTAGATAGGCAGTGATCAAGCCATTCACCAAGAAAATCATTTACGCGCTGCTTTTCACGGCGCTGGCACATTTTGGGGTTGGGATAATCATACTTGGGAATAAATCGATAGTGATCTTGATACGAAAGCACTTCAGCCACCCTCGCATCGTGGTACACCCTGACCGTCATCGCGGCCAATGCTGCGGGAGGAAGAGATAGAGGCAAATCCTGCTTAAGCTGAATAACAGTGGTGTATTTGTGCTTTTCCAACACATCAAGATGCATCCCCCCCAGCGTAATAGGGAACGCATTATCCGCCTTACAGGCTGAAAATAGCGCTGGCAGCAAACTAACCAATCGCTCAAAATTGTGTTCGTAAATATTCATTACAACAATTATCGACTACTCTACCAATACATTACACTATCAATGATATTATCGACATAGATCCTGTAGTGTTTAAGATCTCAATCAGCAGCATTCGAACCCTATAAACATAAAAAAGCACTCATACTTTGCCCAGCAACGTGCACTCTCAAACACAGCTCCCCATAACAGCCAGCAGCAAAGAGAAACTCGCATGGTGTCTATACGACTTTGCTAACTCGGGCTATACCACCGTAGTACTCACCACCATCTTTAGCGCCTATTTTGTCAGTGTCATTGTGGGGCCTGAACATAACGGCACATTGCTATGGACAATCACGCTAGCCATTGCAAATGGGGTTGTTTTATTGTGCGCGCCAATTTTAGGGGCCATTGCAGACTATTCAGCACGTAAAAAGCGCTTTTTACTGATCAGTACAGTGGGATGCGTCCTATCCACTGCTTTACTGAGTCTCATCGAGCCCGGCGACATCTATGTAGCAATGGCAATGGTTATTATTGCTACCATCATGTTCTCGTTTAGCGAGGTTTTCATATCTGCTTTTCTCCCGGAAATTGAGACACCAGAGCGCATGGGCAGACTATCAGGGTACGGCTGGACGATAGGCTACATTGGCGGACTCATCACCCTTAGTCTCTGCCTAGCATACATCGAATGGGCCAAGCCTCACTCCGCCGACCCAACAACCTATATACCCAACACAAATCTAATTGTGGCCATCATTTTTGCACTGGCAGCCACCCCAACATTTATCTGGTTAAAAGAGAGGGCCAAACCACTTTCCGCCCCCTTAAAACAAGGGTATGCCAGAGCCGGCTATCAACACCTGAGAAAAACCCTTTTCACAGCACACCAATACACAGACCTCTTTCGATTTCTAGGTGTACTGGTCATCTACCACTCAGGCATTAACACGGTTATCGTCATTGCGGCTGTTTACGCGCAACAGGTGATGGGCTTCAAGATTGAAGAGACAATTTTATTAATAATAGTAGTGAATATAAGTGCTGCGCTTGGCGCCTTCCTCTTTGGCCACATCCAAGACAAAATTGGCTCTAAAAAAACCTTAGCAATTACACTATTTATATGGAGCACAGCCATAGCGGCCATTGCCGCCACCCAATCAATCAGCATTTTCTGGCTTTCCGCAAATCTCATCGGAATTGCTCTTGGAGCCAGTCAATCAGCCGGACGCGCACTCATTGGCCAGTTTAGCCCCCCCACTCACAGCGGCGAATTTTTCGGATTATGGGGTATGGCTACACGTACAGCAGCAATATTAGGCCCCCTTAGCTACGGAATGATCAACCACCTGTTTTCAGGGGATCATCGAGCGAGTATCATATCCACACTCATTTTTTTCATGCTCGGGTTACTATTTTTAACCCTAATCAACGAAAAACGTGGGATACTGTATGCGAAGCACAATAAAAACAATGCTTCGCTCATTGTAGAGGATTGATGTAAAGAAAGCCGACATATTGTTTTACAAAAAAAACCAATTAAATCAGTATGATTCGGACTCCAATTAAATCAATAACATTTGCCGGAAGGCTTGTGTCTAACAAATTTATTTGGTATAAATCCTGTACGAGAAATACATTACTATGTAGTAAGTGAGTTTGCAGAGAAGAGATGTTTTCCAACGAACTCAACGGGTAGGTTGAACTCTGCATTTTTATAAAGAAGACCAGGGAGGCTTAATAATGAAGTCATCAATAAAAGCAGCAAGTTCGATAGGTGCTGTTGCACTTGTCCTGGCAGGTACTGCTACTGCCATCACGCCGGGCTTGTCCGGTACCAAAGATCCATTCGGCAATGGCGCCATGTTCGACCAATGGTCTGTAACTAGCGGCACCATTGAGGCAGCTGGTTGTGGCCACGCAGACTTTACTTGCGGCGCAGCGCTGCAAGATAAAGGTTTCTACATGCGCCTTATCACAGACGACGCAACTGGTGAAATGTACTTTCAAACCATCGTTACTGAGTTCGATGCTCACGCACCAACTGGCGACCTTGATAACGACCTAGCGTTCTCTGACGAAAACTTTGTTAGCGGCAGTAACAACAGCGGTATCTTGGATAAACAACGTATCACTCAAGTCCAAGATTTGATGGGCGATTTGAACACAACAAACGGTACTGTTCGCTTCGAGAACTTTACTGAAATTGGTACGGGCTGGGCATCTGACTACTTGGTTCTGAGCCAAACAATTAAAGAAGATCTGGACGACACCACTGCATACGAAGATTTCCAAACGGACTTCATCTTCCACCAAGATGGTTACTCTACTGACGCAGACAAAGGCGTTGGCATGAAGATCACTCAATACGTGCCAATCGCTAACGATGGCCCTGGTGGTGGTTACGACCGTCAAGACTTGGTGCTGGTTGACCTGCGCGGCAGCTACGTTCCTGCTGGTGGTTCAATTCATATCGACCCAACAGGCTTTGACAGCCAAAACCAATTGGGCGGCGGCACAATGGAATGGAATGCTAACGACCGTATCTACGCGACTTGGATCGGCCAAGAGCTAGATGATGTTGCAGGCCAACAGTTCGGTTTCGTAGCGTATGACAATGACCCAGAAACTTCTGGTAACCGCATCCAATCTTTCACCTTGGGTGACTCTTGGCATGACGTAACCAAAGTTCCTGGTGACTATAGCGGTGACGCAGGCACTACTTGGAGCACTTCTCTGTGGGGTAGCCTGAACACTACAGGAACTATTGGTGAAGCGAGCGGCATCGATATTCCTTTCATCAAGCAGCATCCTCTGGACTAATAGAAATCATCTGATTTCTAGTTCAAAAAAAGGGATCTTCGGATCCCTTTTTTTATTTCCAGCTTTCCAGCAATTCAGACTTATTTAGTCGCAACCACTGTAATGCCATGATGGGTGCAGCGGAATTAATCCTGCCCTCTTTTACCCACCCTAACGCTTCATCAAAACCCAATGTAAATACGCGGATGTCTTCGTTTTCGTGGTCAAGGCCATGTATCCCACCTGCCTTAGAGGAATCCACCCTCCCACAATATAAATCTATAGTCTCGCTGCATGCGCCAGGACTCGGGTAATAGGAGCAAATTGGAAGCAATGCTGTAATTTCGCAACCGGACTCCTCTATGGACTCCCGGCA
>JBNKYV010000088.1:0-17631 GCA_050301075.1 Gammaproteobacteria bacterium | reverse complement strand
TCTGGCTTTTTCTTGGGCGTAGTGTCACCGCTAACGACGATATCAAACTTGTCGAAGATACCCATGTCTTTCAACAAAGGCACAGTGAATGCTTCCGCTTTATTGGTAACGCAACCCACTTTATAACCGTTGGCTTTCAGGTAATCGATACCCTCAACCACGCCTGGGTACAGGCAACTGCGGCCACTGGTGTTATCTGCATAAAGCTTCATGAAGATAGGCTGTGCTTCGGCGAAATCTTCTTCAGAAGGATCTTCCCAAAGGGTATCTGTCAGGGCACGCATAACCAGACGATCAACACCGTTACCCACCCATGTGCGTACTTTGTCGATTCCCCAAGGCTCTTTGCCCAGGGCTTTCATCATTTCATCAACGCAATAGGCCAAGTCAGGCACACTGTCTACCAGTGTGCCGTCCAAGTCGATCAGAACCAGATTTGGTTTACTGCTCAAAGACATAGTTATTTTCCAGCTTTAGCCAGCTCTTCGCGCATTGCGCCAATGACTGAATCGTATTTGTTTGGATCGCTATCTTTCGCTGCACCGAATACCGCAGAACCAGCAACGAATGTATCCGCGCCTGCTTCTGCAATTTCACGGATGTTGTCTACTTTAACACCGCCGTCGATTTCCAGACGGATATCACGGCCAGATGCATCAATGATCTTACGTGCTTCACGCAGTTTATCCAGAGTAGCAGGAATAAAGCTTTGACCACCAAAACCAGGGTTAACAGACATCAGTAGAACCATGTCTACTTTATCGATTACGTACTTCAGGCAATCCAGTGAAGTCGCTGGATTGAAAACCAGACCAGATTTACAACCTTCAGATTTGATCAGTTGCAGAGTACGGTCGATATGCTCAGAACCTTCCGGGTGGAAAGTGATGTAGCTTGCGCCTGCTTGTGCGAAATCAGGGATGATGCGGTCAACAGGCTTAACCATCAGGTGAACGTCAATTTCTGCAGTTACACCGTGCTTACGCAGCGCCTCACACACCAAAGGACCGATGGTCAGGTTAGGAACGTAGTGGTTGTCCATTACGTCGAAGTGAACAATGTCTGCACCTGCGTTCAGTACATCAACAACCTCTTCACCCAGACGGGCGAAATCTGCCGACAAAATCGAAGGAGCGATCTTGTAATCTGCCATGACAAAAACCTCATGTTATTTGTGTGAATTCGTGCGCATTTTAAAGAGCTGAGCGCAAATAGCCGCTAACTTTAACCGATTAGTAAAGATTTTTCACTTCCAGTTATTACTCGCCCGGGGTTGAGGCTCGTTGATGTTCAATATTTACCGTAGTTTCAATGTGTTAGGCCTCCCCGTTCTCACGGTACTTACACTCGCTTTTGTCCTGCCACACGTTAGCTATGCCATTGAAAATGAAAAAGTTTTAGGCAGCAAACTATCTGAAAAGGTTAAAAAGGGCGAAACCGTCTGGATCAACAACGGCGCCAACAAGTTTTTTTCTATATTTATACCCGATCTTACCGGCCAGCCTAAGGGAGCAGCGATTATTGTCCACGATGGCAATGCGCACCCGGATTGGCCAGAAGTTATTCACCCCTTGCGGACCTACCTCCCCCATCACGGCTGGGCCACACTCTCTGTCCACGTCCCTCAAATTGAGACCATTGAGGAGTACACTGCCATTCAGAACATAGTATCCAGTCGCATCGAGAAGGCATCTGCCTATTTACGCGAAATTGGCTACAAAAATATCGCGCTTTTAGGACACGGCACCGGCGCGATGGCAGCCACCCGATATCTTGCCGCAAACAGTAACCACGACATGCGCGGCTTTGTCGCCATCAGCCTGGGAGTTATTGAATCTCAATACAAAGCAGATAGCATCCCCAAGCAGCTGGAGAAGCTGGCGCTGCCGATGCTAGATATTTATGGCAGCAACGATTATTCAAGAATCACAGATACCGCTGAAATCCGCGCGTTAGCGGCAAAAAATAGCGAAAATAAAAACAACACTGAGGGGTTCCGGCGTTCGATGGTTGCCACATCAGCCAATAGCAAAATTCAGGGCTATATTGCCTTTAGGCAAATACAGATTACCGGGGCCAACCACACCTTTACCGGCCACCAAGGCACGCTGGTCAAACGGGTATTGGGCTGGCTTGACCGCCACACCAAGGGTATCGCGGTTAACAACCTTCTATAAACAGAAAAAGCGGGGACCAGCCCCGCCTTTTCATTTGCAACAAATGATTGCGATTAGTTGCTGCGAATCAGACCGTAACGAGTCAGACTCCATTTAATCGCGAACCAAGACGCTGCAAATACTACAACTGTTACGACGATATCACCGATAGATGACATTGGCGTGTGGTAGTACTGAGGATCTACTGCACCCGAGATCCAGGTGTAACGCTCAATCCAGGTACCGATCAGGATACTGAAAGCAACCATTACGATAACGGGAGGATTGTGACGATTTGGTGTGATCGCCAGCGTGCAGAAAGGAATGACAAATTTCAGCGTCAGGAACAACCACCAAAGGCCACCCATTTCACCCATCATATTGAAGTAGCGCCCCATCTCTTCTGGCAGACGGCCGTACCACATAATCAGGTACTGCGTGAAGTACAGGTACGTCCACAGAATTGTCATCGCCAACATGAACTGAGCCATGAAGTTGAAGATGTAATGCTGAAAACCTTCAACCAACTTGCCCGAACGATTCAAGTAGAACAAGAAGATGGTGAAGAACGCCAGGAACATGTGGAAGTTACTTTGGAAGTGGTATGCACCATAGCTAGCACTATGCCAGTTAGGCAGCATTGTCATTTCAAAGTCCCACGCAACCATTGAGCCGTAGCTGAAGTAAAAGAAAGGAATCAGTAACGCAAAGTTACGGAAACGACGTTTTGCTTCAGGCGTACCAATAGCAGTCTCTTCATGCTGCAACTTGATGAAATACAAGTACAACGAAGCGATTACCAAGAAGCCCAGAATATTACGTGCCACCAGGAACGTGTAGTTGTGCCAGCCTGGCAAGTGATGTTCTGCATCATGCGCATGAGCAAGCCATGGGAATGCCGACTCACCCGCTGCGAGTATGATCAACAACAACACAAACGCGATTGGGAACAACACTGCAAGTGAGCACGACAGATAACGAATCTGAAAGCGCCACTTACCGTTACACAGGTGTAAAACTGCTGCGAGTGTTACACCACCCAGTGCCAGATACAGCACTATTAAGAAGTTGGTGATTACCACCGACCAGAAACCGAAGTTTTCCATGCTAACCCCTGTTTTCTATTCTCTAAAGTTAAGGTTCGAATTACTCGGCGGCAGATGCACTACGCGTAAACGCAGCATCATCTTTCATCAGACCGTGTTTGATGTAATTCACCACATGCCAACGCTCTTCTACGTTCAGATCGTTGGATCCACGCTTGCCTTGTGGCACACCATAGGCAGGCATTACATAGCTGCCAAATGTGATAGTGCCCCAAATCCAGCCTTCGTCCAGAGTTGCCTGTACGTAGTCATTATTAAGAGGAATGGCCCCAATTTTTTGGCCAACAGGTGCCTGCTCGCCGCCCTGGCCAGTTAGGCCATGACATGCTGCACAGTAGATTTTGAAAAGATCGCGACCTTTCTTAATCGATGCGTCAGTTGGTTTAATTGGGTTAACCATGCCGCGAGTCTCCTCGCGGTTGGCTACTTTAGTTGGAATACCTCCAACAGGGATCACACCGTCAGGGTAACCGAGCATAGTACCTTCCTGAGGTTTAATGCTTGGCTGATTCATCATGTCCGTAGACCACGGCCATGCAAACGCCACTGTCGGCATGAGCATTGCGCCTGCAATTACAGCTTTCAATCTCATTGTGACACCTCTTCACGGATTTCCAGTACTTTATGCTTTTTGAACAGCTCTTTAATTGGATTTACATTTTTCTCATCCAACTCAAGCATCACACCAATTTGGTCCAAACTCACTTTTTCTGAATAGAGCGGATGACGTTTGGTCATCAAACGAGCGCTAATCAGAAAACCGATCAAGGTTGAGATAACACCAAACAGAATCAGCATTTCGTAACTCAGTACTATATTTGAAGGCAGCGTGATAACTGATTTACCCCCTTGCGGCTGCACCAGGAATGTTGCCTGGGCAGATGCAAGGAACAGGAAACCAAAGATCGCGCCAAAGATCGCACCAAACAGTGAGAATTTTGGCACGGGCGACCCACGGTCGCCCAAGATCTCTTCAATCTCCGGATGCTCAATAGGAGACTTCAATGTCACGTCATCAACCGATACGCCAGGCACTTCATGCATACGGATATCAGCGATTGTTCCGAAAGCCTCTTCAAAGTTACTAAACAGACCCATTACATAATAACGCTTCATGATCAGGCTCCTTCTGCGCTCGGTTGATCGCCTGGCTGAGGATCGCTCTTACGGCGATGGTATTTAATAGCCAGCTCTTCACTGTGAAAATGACGACGGTGGAATACCATTTCCTTAACTTCGTACATCGATACCGATGGGAACACTTTTACGAAGACCAGGAACAATAATCCAAACCAACCGAAACTACCGAACACGATGGCCCACTGAATCATACTTGGCCACATCACGTCCCATGCGAATGGGTGGTAAGACATAGACAATGTTGGTGTAACAATCATCCAGCGCTCTAACCACATACCCAGGTTAAGGAACAGCGATACCACAAACATAGTTGGCAAGTGGCGACGCAGCTTCTCAAAGGCCAGAGCAAACGGCATAACAGAACCGCAGAACAACATCATCCAGAAGAATGGTGCATAAGGACCTGTGAACTTATCAAGCAGCAGCTCTTTGGCAACCATGTCATGGCCGTACCAAGTAGACAGGAACTCGATGATGTTCAGGTAAGACCAAACCATTGCGATAGCGAAAGTCAGCTTACAAGTCTTTTCCAGAATCGGAATCGTCATGTACTCATCAAAGCGGAAGAAGTAACGCAAGATGATGAACAGAGTGATGATCGCCGCACAGCCTGAGTACAACGCACCTGCCACAAAGTATGGAGGGAAAGTTGTTACGTGCCAGCCAGGCATGATCGACATCGCAAAGTCAGCCGATACGATAGAGTGTACAGATACCGCCAGAGGAATCAGGAAACACGCCATCAACAGGTAAATCTTACGAAAGTTACGCCATTGACGGTCATCACCCTGCCAACCCAGAGACAGTACGGTGTACAGTTTTTGACGCCAGCCACGTGCATTGTCACGACAGATTGCCAAGTCAGGAATCATACCGATGAACAAGAACAACGCAGATGAAGTCAGGTAGGTTGTAATCGCAAATGCGTCCCAGATAAGTGGTGAACGGAAGTTCGGCCAAATACCACGATCAGACACATAAGGAAGTACCCAGTACATGTTCCAAACACGACCCAAGTGGATGATTGGGAACAGACCCGCAGTCATCAACGAGAAGGTTGTCATCGCCTCGGCAAATCGATAAATCGGTTTACGCCAATCGGCTTGGATAATGTGAAGAATCGCAGACAACAACGTACCGGAGTGACTCATGCCGATCCAGAATACGAATGTTGCGATGTAAAGGTCCCACATGTGAGGCCAGTTAAGATTTGCAGGCCCCATACCTACTTGGTACTGATAGATCTCAGCCATTACCGCGCAGGAAACCATCAACACACAGGCAACTACTGCAATCCAGTAGCCCATGCGTGGATTTTCCATACTACGCAGTACGTCAGCATTGATCTTCGCCCAAGCTATATTTTCATTTATATCTTTTGTTTCCATAGCTCACACCATGTTTGATTTGTATGCCGGTTTAACCCGTGGGTTAAACTTCGCGTACACGATCCAGATAAAGAACGCTTGGGTCAGTGTTCAGACCTTCCAGCACCCGGTAACCACGCAGATCTTTGTCTTCCTTATCCTGCTTGGCTTTACCCAACTTAACTTGCTGCGCAGCCCATACTTTGCTGACCTTAGATTCTTTATCTTTCAGATCACCAAAAATAATGGCTTGAGTTGGGCACGTTTGGGCGCAAGCTGTGGTGACATCACCATCTCTCACTTCGCGACCCTCACGACGGGCTTGATCTTTACCGGCACGAATACGTTGAATACAGAATGTGCACTTCTCCATTACACCCTTATCACGAACACTCAGATCAGGGTTCAATTGAAGATTCAATGGCTCTGGCCATGCTTCTTCGTAATAAGAGTAGAAGTTGAAGTAACGCAAACGGTACGGACAGTTATTTGAGCAATAACGTGAACCGATACAACGGTTGTACACCTGAGCGTTCAAACCATCCGGTGTGTGGTATGTCGCAGCAACTGGACACACAGGCTCACATGGCGCTGCATTACATTGCTGACACATAGTTGGAATAAAAGAGGCACCACGCTCCTGGAACTCTTTGTCATCACCACCAACATCCGGCTCATCCCAGTAACGCTCCATGCGCAGCCAGTGCATACCTTGGCCTTTCATCATGCGCTCTTTACCGACAGTCGCCAGGTTATTTTCCGCATAGCAAGCTACAGAGCATGCGTTACAACCTGTGCACTTGTTGAGGTCTACCGCCATACCCCACATGTGCTCGTAGTCGTGGTGACCACCTTCTTCACGGCCCTTACGATAGTCGGACCAGTTTTCAAGAATATTCTTAAGCGACATTACTGCTGCCTCCTTCTGTTCTTCTGAAAACATCCGCAGTTACAGTGCCGACAATCTTACGACCGGCTTGAACTTCACTACCGCCCAAGCGTGGCATTTCAGCACTGCGGCCTGTTTTGGTCACACGTACGCGTGTTGCATATAAGGCCAACTCACCCGTTTTCTCTTCCTGCACAGGAGCAAGAATGGAAAGCGGGTTAACCCCAACGCCTTTCGCATAACGACCGTACTCGGTATGGCCTTGTCCCATTGGTACTGCAACCACGTCAGGATGCACACCTTTGTAAACGTAGACCTGCGCTTCGATCGCACCATGTTCAGATTCGATGCGAATAAAGTCACCTTCCTTAACGCCGAGTTTGGCAGCTGTTTTTGGATGCAACTCTGCCCATGAGTCCCAGAACACTTTACTGACTTGATCTGGCTGCTCTTGAATCCAAGGCAGGTTGGCATTTCGGCCATCCCAGAAGTTTTGACGAGATGATGGAGACAAGTGCATATCACCTGCCTGATAACCACTTTGAGAAACATCACCCAAGTTAACTTTCAGTGAACCTGAAGTGGTTGGTGCTTTAACAAAGCCCTGCTGAACACTTGCGCTCCAGAAGTCCGCATCATTTTTACCACCCTTCACAGAACCTGGCAGTGTGCTCAATGCACTGCGCAGATATGCGTAGTAGTTATCGTATGAAGCGAAGTCAGATACTTTGTGATATTTAAGGATCGACAACAGGATATCGCCAAAGCCACGAGTATCAGCATAAAGCTGTTTCATCAAAGGCTGAGACATGCTGATTGCACCATCTTTAGGTTGGTACGGTGCAACGTTGGTTGCCCACTCTTCATAAGGAGAAGATAGAGGCAAGATCAAATCAGCCTGCATAGTTGTTTCATCTGGGAACATTGAAACAGCAACTTTAAATGGCACTTTAGCCAGCTTCTCTTTCAAGCCCAAGCTCTGTGGTGCAGTGAACACAGGGTTTGCGCCGTAGAAGAAAACAACATCATATTTACCAGCATCAATCGCTTTAGCGAAATCAACCAGAGCACGACTGCTTCCTGTTTTTGCGCGAAGCGCTTCAAATGCAAGACTGTTAGAAGGTTGAATTGTTTTACCAACATTGCCTAACAGTACGTTAAGGGCCATTACTGCCATCGCATTTTGATAACCATTTGCATGGTTATGTGCAGACTCACCAGACAACACCACACTAGGGCTATTGTCTTTCAGGTAAGTTGCCATGCGAACCAGTCTGTCACCGCCAACACCTGAAATTTCAGTTACTTTGGCAACACTGTGTTGACGAATAACATCAACCACAGCTTTAGGTAATGCACTGCTATTTGCCTGATGTTTGGTAATTAAAACATTTGCAATACCCAGTGCTACAACACCTTCAGTACCAGGACGAGCCGGCACCCACAAGTCTGCGTTTGCACCAGTCAATGACATGTTCGGCTCAACCATCATCAAGATACCGCGATCACCTTCGCGGAACTTGGCGTACTGTTGAGCGAAGTGAACAGGTGACATCCAAGTGCCAAGGAAGTCAGCACCGAATGAAAGAATGGCTTTCGCTTTATCTAATTGATAGCTAGGTGCAGCGTCATTCAAAACAGCTTTATTGACTGCTTCGCCCACTGCGTTATTAATTGCTTCGTAAACGTAGTGGTCTTTACCGCCCCACTGTTTGTTTACTGCATCAAGCAATACAGCTTGATGGCCACTCACAGTGCCTGTAAACCAAGCACCGCGGCCTTTAGCACCAGAGGCCTTTTCCCCTAGCGCAGCCCATGCTTCGTCCCAGGTCACTTGTTGAAGTGAACCATTCTTACGCAGCATCGGTTGCTTAATACGATCCGGGTTGTAGTGAGCTTGCAAGCTCGCTTGACCCATTCCACATAATCCAGCGCCATTCACAGGCGACTCAGGATTCCCCTCCAGTTTTAAAACACGCCCCTCACGTACACGACCGTGAACACCACAGCCAGAAGGACATTGTTGACAGGTAGAAGCGAAGTTAACACCTATACCTGGAATTACATACTCTTCAGGTGCAAGGTAAGAGACAACTTTCTCTTCACCTTCCTCAAGCGTAATGGTTGTTGGCATATCGCAACCACTCAGGGTTGCCGCGCCAACACCGCCCAGCCCCATATATTTGAGGAAGTCTCTGCGGTTGATATCGTTACCACTCATAACCAATCATCCGTATTTAATAGTTAATCGTGCTGACCAGATCCAATGACTCGGCCCACCCAGGTTACTTATGACACTTCCAGCAATCGGAAGGCCCGCCGTTATCTTCGTGACAACGTACACAGAAGCCCATGTTCAGAGGCTTTTTCTTCTCAGCGACAGTCATTTTCTTAACATCGCCGTGACAGAAAGCGCATACCTCAGAAACGTTTTCAACCTTCATACCTTCGTTATTGAAGACAAAGCGCTGTAAATGTTTCTCGTGGGTAAAATGTACGAAGTCTGGCACATCATGAACCTTATTCCATTGCGGAGGCTCATTCTTTTCCCAGTACTCTGTTAGCGTTTTGATACGTTCTTTATCAGTCGCAATCACAGAGTGACAACCCATACACTTGCTTGTTGGTGGAATACCAGCCACCTTGCTGCGACGTGCATAGGTATGACAGTACATGCAGTTAATACCGTTGATATCTGCATGAATGTCATGTGGAAACTCAATCGGCTGAGGCACTTGCTGGCCACTATGTGTGCCTTTAGGTGGTACCGCGTTTGGAACTTCCGCACTTGCGTTGGTTACAAACATCATTCCCCCCAGCGTCAACACAGCAGCTAGAAAAGACGCAAAGCCACGATTAATACGCGACCGCCTCATCCCAGACCCAATATGCTTGGAGATAAAGTTATCACTCACGAACATCTCAATCCTCGATCTGATTGTGTAGATCCCACGAGGTTACAAATAAAGACAAATAACCCTTAGCCACCACCTGCGTGAAAAACAGAGACAAGTATCCCTAGAACTCACGCCAGCTTAGACCAGCACAGTTATTTCAATTTAAATGATGAACCCCAATGTTTAAGTTGGAACTGCTTGCGCACTACAGTCGTAAACCTCCCAATTCACAACTGCGCTCTCCCTCTTCAATTTCAGACTAACACCAAAACATTACTTTTTTCAATTTTTATATGTTAGTAACTGAATTCTGCTTTAAGGCCTTTATTTCTTAATTATCCCCAAAAGTTACCCGGGTATAACCAACCTTTTTTATAAAGCATTCCCGCATCCTAGAACAGTTTTCGCGGCAATGTCAACGTTAACTAGTCAAGTTTTATAAAACAAATTAACTCTTAAAAAATGCGCCTAAAATGCCTAATTAAATTTATATTTTTAATTAGCAAAGACAATTAAACGCATAAACATCTATACCCTTTCAAACTATACTGGATTACTCACATCAATAAATTGATGCGTAACATCAAACTTGTTTTCAAGATACTCACCTAGTGCTTTTACGCCATAACGCTCTGTTGCATGATGGCCTGCAGCAAAATAATGCAAACCACTTTCTGCCGCGAAATGCGTAGTATTTTCTGAAACTTCACCACTTATAAAAGCATCTACACCCAATTGATAAGCAGCATCGATATAGCTTTGCGCCGCACCGGTACACCATGCGACTTTCTGAATCGAGTCACCTTCACCGAGTAAACATAAAGGCTTTCTTCCCAGGCGATCTTCAATATGCTTTGCAAAGGCATCAACACTCATAGGGGTATTTAACTCGCCATACATTGCTAACTCGTCTTTTGCATTACGGCCAAATCGCCCTGTTACAGCAATATCTAATATAGATGCCAGTTGAGCATTATTACCCAACACATCATGGCCATCTAAAGGAAGATGATACGCAATCAGACTGACATCCCTTTTAATCAATGCTGCAATTCGGTTACGTTTTAAACCAGTAATATTTGGCGCCTCACCTTTCCAAAAAAAACCGTGATGCACCAATAACGCGTCAGCGCCTGCATCCAATGCCGCATCAATCAGTGCCTGACTTGCCGTCACACCCGTAACAATTTTTGAGACTTCGCTTTTGCCTTCGATTTGCAATCCATTTGGTGCGTAGTCGTTATACCTATCCACCTGCAACAGCTCATTGCAGTGATCCAGCAGTTTCTTTAATTCCACCATGCACTTATCCCGCGGTTACGATAAGATCAACAATATCAACCATTAGGCCGACATATCTTTTAAGGCCTTATTAATAACACGTTTATTTCTTTTTGTTTTACCCGCAACTAGCCACAAGAGTATCAAACCATGCAAATGCGCAAACTTATATCTTTTGCTACCGAGGCGATCACCGCCGGTCTGGCATTTGCATTTGTGCTCGTACTGTTATTTCAACCCGAAGCATTTAAAGGTCGGCCTAGCGTAGAGTTTTTGGAAGCGCCAGCGCCAGACGTCGCCATTGCTAACGGACTGGTTTCATATGCCTCAGCAGTTGAAGCGGCCGCACCGGCTGTCGTAAACATCTACACGACAAAGGTCGTCATTCAACAACAAAGCAATCCTCTATTAAATGATCCATTCTTTCGCCGCTTCTTTGGCGATCGTCTGGCACCCGCGCCTCGTAAAAGGCTGGAAAACAGTCTTGGCTCCGGCGTTATTGTGAATAGTAAAGGGTATATTCTGACCAACAATCATGTCATCAAGGGCGCTGATGAAATTGAGGTATTGCTGCATGATGGCCGTACGGCCGCAGCACAAATCGTTGGTGTTGATGTGGAGACCGACCTTGCTGTTCTTAAGATCAATCTACCGGATGTACCCAGCATTGTGTTTGGCCAGTCTGACGAGCTTAGAGTCGGCGATGTTGTATTAGCCATCGGCAATCCATTTGGCGTAGGTCAAACCGTCACCAGTGGTATCGTCAGTGCGACACAGCGCTCTCACTTGGGATTAAGCACCTTTGAAAATTTTATTCAAACCGATGCAGCCATCAATCCCGGCAATTCAGGAGGCGCGCTCATTAACGCTTACGGGCATTTAATAGGCATTAACACAGCCATCTACTCTCGCTCCGGCGGCTCCCAAGGGATCGGCTTTGCGATTCCCGTAAGCTTGGCCAAAGGCGTACTTAAAGAGATTATTGAATATGGTCGCGCACTGAGGGGCTGGCTGGGTGCCGAAGTGCAAGATCTTACACCAGGACTCGCCGAATCCTTTGGCCTACCCAAAGCACAGGGTGCTCTTATCGCCGGCTTACAACCTGGCGGCCCGGCACACACATCAGGACTGATCCTTGGCGACATCATTACGCACATTGATGACCAAGAGATTTTTGGTGCTAATTCACTGATGGATGCTGTTACCAGCAATCCGCCCGGCACTATTCTGTCACTGACCGTCGTCAGACAAGGTGAGCTGCAAAAAGTAGACGTTAAGATTGGTGAAAGACCGCAGCCTCAGCAGCAATAAAACAGCGATTGCCCACTGACTGGATCCGGGAGAAGCCCCAGACTAAAAAGCCGCCAAGACCCTTGGCGGCTTTTTCTTTGATACTTAAGACTGACTGGCTGAGTTTGTATCCTGCTCCGCCTCTTCATCCTCATCTTTGCGACTTGGACCTAAACGCGATATCAGCAAGCCCAGCTCAAACAGTAGCCACATTGGCACCGCTAGCAACAACTGCGAAATCACATCCGGCGGCGTTAACAACATCCCCAATACAAATGCCGCAACGATCACGTAAGGGCGTTTAGCCGCTAATGCATCCGCAGTGGTTACACCCGCCCAGATCATAACGATCGTAAAGATGGGCACTTCAAAGGCCAAACCAAACGCAAACACAATAGTTAAAACAAAATCGAGATACTGGCGAATATCCGTCATCACCTGCACCCCCGAAGGCGCCATCTCAATTGAGAACTTAAATACCAGAGGAAACACAACGTAGTAGGCGAACAACACGCCGCCAAAGAACAATAAGGAACTGCCCGCCAACAACGGTGCAAACATACGACGCTCGTGGCGATAGAGGCCCGGCGCGACAAAACGCCAGAAGTGATAGAGAATCACCGGCATCCCCAAAAAGATTGCCAGGATAAAAACGAACTTAAATGGCGTTAAAAAGGGCGATGCCACCTCGGTGGCGATCATGCTACTACCCTCGGGCATTGCCGCCATCATAGGCGCAGCCAACGTGGTGTACAGATCGTTAGCAAACGGCACCATGCATAAAAAGATCAGCAGGATTGTTAATACAATCCGTAAGAGACGATTTCTCAGCTCAACAAGATGGCCGACAAATCCTTGTTCATGCTGGGAAGTATTGTTAGAGCGGCTATTCAGCCTTTTGCCCAGAAGCGACCGGCTGCGACGCCCCTGAATTGGATTCGGACGCTGAGGAGTTTCCATCTGACTGACTTACATTGGAGGCCTCGGAGGCCTCTGCGGCCTCCTTGGCGGAGTTTGCTTGAATTAAGCGATGGAGTTCAGCAATTTCGTTCTCTTTCTCCATCAGCCGCTTTAGCTCATTGGCTTTGTCTATTTCATAGTCCAGATCAGCCTTCACGGAACTCAACATACCGCGAAACTTGCCAATCGTGCGACCAATGTTGCGAACCAAGCTAGGGAATTCATCCGGGCCAACCACTAACAGGGCCAGCACCGCGATAACCATAATTTCCCAAAAACCGATATCAAACATAAGACAAAGCTTAAGGCTATTTAATTAAATTAAGCTTTCTTCTCTTCTTTATTGTCATTGCTGGCAGCGGTTGTCGCTTCACTATTGATCACACGACCCGCTTCGTTTTCGCCCAATTTGGCTGGATCTTTCTGCTCAGGCTTCTTGGCCTCTTCTTCGCCTTCGCTCATCGCACCTTTAAAACCTTTTACCGCGCTTCCAAGGTCAGAACCCAAACCTCTGAGTTTTTTGGTGCCAAACAGCAACACGATAATCAAGGCAACAATCAGCAACTGCCAAATACTAATTCCACTAAACCCCATAGTTCCTCTCCAACTTATTTAGATGTTGAACGGGCCGCTTTTTCATCATGGCCAGAAAGACCAAAACGACGCGCCAGTTCGTTCAATACATCATCAGGCCCCAATCCCTGATGCGCCAGCATCACCATAGTGTGAAACCATAGATCCGCTGTCTCGTAGACAATCTGATCGCGATCACCATCTTTGGCAGCAATCACGGTCTCCGTTGCCTCTTCACCTACTTTTTTAAGGATGGTATCCAGCCCTTTATGATAAAGACTGGCCACGTAGGAAGAGTCTGCATCAGCCCCTTTACGCGCCTCCAATACCTCAGCCAAGCGGTTAAGAATATCACCGGAACTCATCAGCTTACCCTTTTGTTCCCTTGCCGTAAATCTCGGAAGGATCTTTTATGACAGACTCAGCCTCTTGCCACTGACCATCTTCGAACTTGCGATAGAAGCAGCTGCGACGCCCCGTGTGACAGGCGATACCGCCCTTTTGTTCGATCTTCATTACGATGACGTCTGCATCACAGTCGAGGTATAACCCCTTTACCAGCTGTTCGTGCCCCGACGACTCACCTTTACGCCACAACTGCTGGCGTGAACGCGACCAATACACAGCCTTGCCAGTCTCTGCGGTTTCGGCCAGAGACTCACGATTCATCCAGGCAAACATCATTACATCGCCAGTTTCGTGATCCTGAGCGATGACCGGCACCAAACCATCGGCAGTCCATTTGATTTCATCTAGCCATGCAAGGTCAAGAGACATATCAGTCACGCACCTCTACGCCCTGCTCGGCCATAAACGCTTTTGCTTCACCGACAGTATGCTGGCCAAAGTGGAAGATACTGGCAGCCAGTACTGCGTCCGCTTTACCTTCTTTCACACCATCAACAAGGTGCTGCAAATTGCCCACACCGCCAGAGGCGATCACAGGCACATCAACCGCATCGCTTACGGCGCGTGTCAGAGCTAGATCAAAACCGTCTTTAGTACCGTCACGGTCCATACTGGTCAGCAATAATTCACCTGCGCCGTAGTCAACCATCTTCTTGGCCCACTCGATAACATCGATACCAGTTGGCTTACGTCCACCATGGGTAAAGATTTCCCAACGAGGCTCTTCGCCGTCTGCGCTAACGCGCTTGGCATCAATCGCAACAACGATACATTGCGAACCAAACGCTTCAGCAGCTTCTTTTACAAATTCTGGATTAAATACCGCAGCAGTGTTGATGCCAACCTTGTCCGCGCCAGCATTCAGCATGCGACGAATATCCGCTTTTTCGCGAATGCCGCCGCCAACGGTTAATGGAATAAAGACTTGCGATGCCACCTCTTCCACAACGTGCACCATGGTTTCACGCTCGTGATGGGAGGCGGTGATATCTAGAAACACCAGTTCATCTGCGCCCGCTTCGTTATAACGCTTGGCCACTTCTACAGGGTCACCCGCATCGCGGATATCAACGAACTGCACGCCTTTAACTACACGACCATCATCCACGTCCAGACATGGAATGATGCGTTTGGCGAGATGACTGACAGAACTCATTACTCGGCGTCCATCGCTTTGTTGGCTTCGGCCAAATCAATCGTGCCTTCATAAATGGCACGACCAACAATTGCCCCCATGATGCCATCATCTTGAACGGCTTTCAGCGCGTGCAAATCGTCCATATTGGTCACACCGCCGGAGGCGATAACAGGAATATGGATAGATTGCGCCAACCTACGGGTTGCCTCTACATTCACGCCCTGCATCATGCCGTCACGGCTAATGTCCGTATAGACGATCGCTTCAACACCATCACGCTCAAAGTGTTGCGCCATATCGATAACGTCATGGTTAGATAGTTTTGACCAACCATCAATCGCCACTTTGCCGTCTTTAGCGTCCAGGCCAACAATGATATGACCAGGAAATTCTGCGCATACATCACCAACAAAGTGAGGCGCGTTAACCGCTTTAGTGCCAATGATAACGTATTGAACACCAGCCGCCAGATAAGTATCAATCGTCTCTTCGTCACGAATACCACCACCGACTTGAATAGGCAGATTAGGAAACGCATTGGCGATTTCACGAATCACTGTGTGGTTTACTGGCTCGCCAGCAAACGCGCCATCCAGGTCGACCAGGTGCAAACGTCTGGCACCCGCCTCTACCCAGCGAGCTGCGACTGAAACGGGATCATCGGAGAATACGGTGTCATCTTCCATACGCCCTTGGCGCAGACGCACACATTTACCACCCTTAAGATCAATTGCCGGAATTATTAGCATGACTCTGAATCCATGATTTGAATTTAGTTTATTTTAACGATTGCCATCCCACTTAAGGAAATTGGCATAGAGTTTCAACCCTGCATCAGCACTCTTTTCAGGGTGAAACTGAGTAGCAAAAATATTGCCCTGAGTCACTGCAGAGCAATATTTAACACCATATTCGGTTGTCGCTGCACATGCAGCTCCCGCCTCTTCAAGCGGCAGATAAAAACTGTGCACGAAATAAAAGAAGCTATTCTGGTCGATACCGTCCCACATAGGGTGCTCTGCATCTGCCTGAGCAACGCGATTCCAGCCCATGTGGGGGACTTTCAAATGCTCTGCCGGCGGATGCGCCGCAAATGTATCGCGGAAAAAGCCGATACGGCCGGGAATCAACCCCAGACAATCGGTACCACCATTTTCAGCACTGAAATCCATCAATGCCTGCATACCGACACACACACCCAAAAAGGGTTTTTCCTGTGCCGCTTCACGGATCACAGCATCCAGCTCCAAGCGCTTAATTTCGGAAATACAATCACGAATAGCGCCAACACCGGGCAATACAACCCGGTCAGCTTTGAGTATTTGTGCAGGATCAGATGTAACAGTGACGTTAGTATCTTCAGCGACGTGTTCCAGGGCCTTGGCAACAGAGTGCAAATTCCCCATTCCGTAGTCGATTACAGCGACCGTTTTCATTAATTTATTCCGTAGGTATTACGCAAACAGAAGGACTAGAGCGCCCCCTTGGTGGAAGGAATAACCCCTTGCATACGCGGATCAGGCGTCAACGCCATACGCAGGGCACGCCCCATCGCTTTAAAGATGGTTTCTGCAATGTGATGCGCGTTGCGACCGCGAATCGCATCAATGTGCAAAGAGATTTGCGCGTGATTCACAAAGCCCTGAAAAAACTCAACAAACAGATCTACGTCAAAGCTGCCAATCATGGAACGAGGAAAATCGACGTGATATTCCAGACCAGGGCGGCCAGAGAAATCCAGCACAACACGAGACAACGCCTCATCCAATGGCACATAGGCGTGACCATAACGGGTAATGCCTTTTTTATTTCCCACTGCCTGGAAAAATGCCTGACCGAGAGTGATACCGATATCCTCCACAGTGTGATGGGCATCGATATGCAAATCACCATTGGCTTTAATGTCTAGATCAATCAAACCATGACGCGCGATCTGATCCAGCATGTGATCAAGAAACGGTACACCTGTTTCAAATTTGCTCTCGCCGGTCCCATCAAGGTTAATTGAAACCTCAATTTGTGTTTCCAGCGTATCTCTTTTAACCGTGGCCTTACGTTCAGCCATTATTTTCTCCAATTACCTCTGCGGCTCTTATAGCGCAGATGTCAGCGCCGACAAAAAGGCAACATTTTCACTTGGTTTGCCTACGGTAACACGCAGACAATCTGCCAGCATTTCGTGGCTACCATTCAGATTCTTAATCAGAATGCCATCTTTCTGCAGACGCGCATGCACGCGCTCAGCCTGGCCTTTAGGCACACGGAACAAGATAAAGTTTGTATCGCTAGGATAGATTTCAACGCCGCGGATGCGAGACATGCTCTCCATCACCCAGGCTCGATCACGCACAATCTGTTGAGTCTGCTCATCGAACACATCTTCATACATCAGTGCGAATTCGGCTGTAAATTGCGTTAATACATTC
>JBNKYV010000087.1:0-5993 GCA_050301075.1 Gammaproteobacteria bacterium | reverse complement strand
GCCTGCGCGATTGAAACATACAAACGCAAACATCCCGCCATCCGATCCAGAATAAATACATTATTTTTCAATAAGTTAACAAAACATATTCATTTTCAGTTTAGTTTCAGCTTGCTCCCCTATTCTTAAATCAAAGGCGAGATAACGCTTTAAAGTTTGAGAGGAGCACACCATGCATACAGCACAAATCAAAGTCTGGGATATCGCTACCCGAATCTTCCACTGGAGCTTGGTAACACTATTTATTGCAGCCTACGCCAGCGAAGATGATTTCATGAATTTCCACGCTACCGCTGGCTACATCATTGGCGGCTTAATCGTGTTTCGCCTCATTTGGGGTTTAATAGGTCCACATCACGCACGCTTTTCAGACTTTGTTAAATCCCCCGAAGAGGTAAAAAGATATCTTAAAGATGTGCTGCTCTTTCGTGCCAAACGCTACATCGGCCACAACCCCGCAGGTGGTTATATGGTGCTAGCCCTGATCATCACACTGATCTTCACCACCCTAACCGGCATGATGGCCTACGGTGCAACTGAATTTGCAGGCCCATTTGCCGCGTGGTTAGGCACCGTTAGCAAAAGTACAGCACATAACCTTGAAGAGGTTCACGAATTCTTTGCCAACTTCACCGTGCTACTCGTCTTGATTCATGTCAGCGGCGTTGTTATCGCCAGCTTACAGCACAGAGAAAACTTGGTACGCAGCATGATCAATGGTTACAAAGATGCATCACCACAGCACCCTGAAACGCATCATAAAGAAGTAACTCAATAACGATTAGCTAAACCGAGAAAAGATTCAGAACCCAAGGAGTAGTCACATGAAAGCACTAACAACATTAATCGCAGCCACACTCACCTCAACACTGGTGATATCAGGTTGCGCTATGGGCGATGATGATGAGTACGAACATCGCTCATGGGGCAGATCATCACTCGATGTCGCTCCGGTAACCAATACTCAATATCAAAAAGACTGCGGAAGTTGCCACATGGCATACCAACCGGGTTTTCTCCCCGCTCGCTCTTGGCAACAACTGATGACAACACTGGACGATCATTTTGGTGACAACGCCGAGCTGGATAAAACAAGCCAAGAACAGCTCACGCAATATTTGGTAGACAATGCAGCAGATCACGCCAACTACAAACGCTCTCAAAGCATGATGCGCTCGCTAACAGATAGAGACGCCCCACTACGCATTAGCAAAACACGCTACTTCGTGCGCAAACATGATGAAATCTCTACCCGCTATGTAGAGAAAAACCCAAAGGTAAAATCTTTTAGCCGATGTGAAGTGTGTCATACTGAGGCCGATAAAGGATCATATAACGAACACGACGTGCGCATTCCAGGATACGGAAGATGGGACGACTAAGCACAATAACCTTGGCACTCATGCTCGCCCTGACAAGTAGTCAGGGCCTGGCCGACGATCAAGACAACGCCTTGCGCCTGAAAGAGTCAGGGCAGATACTGCCACTGGAAAAGATTCTCGATATCAGCCGCAAAGAAGTTGATGGCAAAGTGCTAGAAGTCGAGCTCGAACGCAAACGAGGCCAGCTCATTTACGAGCTGGAGATTCTGGATAACAACGGCCAAGTGTGGGAACTTAAAGTCAACGCCAGTAATGGCAAAATCATTGAAGTGGAAAGGGACTAACCATGCGCGTATTAATCGTAGAAGATGATGCATCCATTGTAGAGCCTATCCAAAAGACACTGCGCAAAGCAGGATACGCCGTCGACACAGAAGATAACGGCGTCGATGGCGAGTTTATGGGCAATGAAGGCCTGTATGATCTGGTCATACTAGACCTTGGCCTACCCGGCAGGCCCGGGCTGGAAGTATTAAAGAACTGGCGCGCCAAAGGCAACAAAGTACCCGTACTGATTCTCACCGCTCGTGACGCATGGAACGAGCGTGTTGACGGTCTTAAAGCCGGTGCAGACGACTATCTGGGAAAACCCTTCCACATGGAAGAACTACAAGCACGTATCGATGCACTAGTGCGCCGCAGTCATGGCGAAGCAGCCCCCGGGTTAGAAATCGCCAACGTTAAACTGGATGAAGAGCGCCAAGTGGCAACGGCCCCCGATGGAAGCGAACATCAATTAACCGGCACTGAATTTCGCCTGTTAAGATATTTCATGAGCCACCCGGGCGTCATACTCTCTAAAAGCCGCCTCACAGAGCACGTATACGAAGACGAATCTGACCATGACAGTAACGTCATCGAAGTCTACGTAAAACGTTTGCGCAGTAAACTAGGTAAAGACCTATTCGAAACACGCCGTGGCCAAGGCTACATCTTCCCCGGAGACAAAGCGTGAAATCACTGCAAGCTCGCTTGCATGTAGGTCTTGGCACTACACTCACCCTACTGATGCTGGTTGTATGGTGGTTTACCGTTATCAGCCTCGACCATATCGGTGAAGAGCTCATCAGTTCACGCCTTGAGCACGATGGTGAAGCCCTACTCGCCTCACTACAACAAGATGACACGGGGCAATGGCATCTAAAAAACTCACAAGTTGGTCATATCTATCAGCGCATTTTTTCTGGCCACTACTATGTAATTGAGTCTTCCCAACAAAAAATACGCTCTCGCTCATTATGGGATCAGCAACTCCCCTCTTTAATAGAAAGCGAGCACATCCCCGGCCCCCAAAATCAAAAACTGCTGGTATGGGAAAAACATTTTCAACTCAACCAACAAGACATCAACATTTTAGTTGCTGAAGACATCACACCACTGGAAGCATCGTTACATAGATTCACCCTTTTCTACGCTCTAATCTGCTTAGCCATATTGGCTGCGCTATTTATCGTTCAACGCCTCGTCGTAAAACACTCACTGGTATCGCTTAATAAGGTCAGGAATGAACTCGAAGCCCTTTCAGAAGGCGAACTCGCCAGCCTTTCGAGTGAAGTCCCTCAAGAGATCAAACCACTGGTCAACGAAGTTAATCGACTACTACAACTACTTGCCCAACGCCTGCATCGTTCTAACAATGCTATGGGTAATCTTGCTCATAGCCTGAAACATCCGCTGAACCTGCTCATGCAATTGGCACAGCAAGAAAATCTGGACAACCCCACGCAACAAGAACTAAAAACACAAACCCAAAAAATCCACCAACTTATGGAGCGCGAACTCAAACGCGCACGCATCGCCGGTGCTGGCCTGCCAGGCCAACACTTTAGCGCAGAAGATGAGCTGCCAACACTGGTCGATGTATTAAAACGTGTTTACCAACACAAAGAACTAGAAGTGCATTACCAGATAGATCAGCACACCGAATACAAAGCAGATAGAAATGACATGCTCGAACTACTCGGCAACCTGTTAGATAACGCCTGCAAATGGTCAAACCACCAAGTGCAATGCAATATCACTATCGATAAAAGCATCAGCATTATTATCGAAGACGATGGCCCCGGTTGCGATGAAGAAAAACTAGCCCAGCTAACCGAGCGTGGTGTACGCATAGATGAAAGCGTATCGGGGTCTGGCCTGGGCTTGGCGATCGTAAAGGACATTGTAGAGTTGTACCAAGGCGAGCTGGAGTTCGGCAGATCTATAACACTAGGCGGATTTCAAGTAACCGTGAAACTTCCTTAAGGAAACCATATCCATAAAAAAACCGCCTTACGAATAAGGCGGTTAAACACGATCAAGGAAAAACAATCAGAAATTAAAAGATAATGATAATTCCGCCATCATCATTAGCATTAACGTTAGTCATAGCATCAAAGTAGGTGTCGCTACCAGAGTTGCCGCCGCACGTTACAGTAGCAGACACATCATCAATAATAATTTGGCCTGCATTAGATTCTGAACCGACTTCTTTGTTATAACGCGCATCAACTTTCAGAGTAACCTTAGAATCAGAAATAGCTGACGCATATGCCATTGCGTATCCAGGGGTCCACAAAACAGCATCCCCTATAGCGCTATCTTGAGCAGCACGAAGCACCATGCTATGTATAGTTTCAAGAGATTGTGCTTCAAATCCAGAAGCGTTAAACAACAACGAAGAATTGAACTCAGTAATATTAGTGCCTTTCACCGAGGTTGAAATAGAGGTCTTTTGCTCACCTTCCGCTTGATGTTGCTCAACACCAATCCCCCAATAATAAACATCTATAAGAGTCTCTTCCGTAAAGTTCTGAGCAATGCCGCCACCCAATGAGGCGTTAAAACCATTAGCCAAGTAACCAAACGCGTATTGAACATTATCAATATTCGCGGCCAAATCCACTTGGTTAGTTACACCATTTAGTCCTTGTTGAGTAATATTAAACGTAATATCCGCAGTCAAATGACTACCCAGTACTCCTTCCATAATACCCACTGCGCCAGCATTTGCCGCTGCTTCTGCGTACAATGGATACCAACCACTAGAACTACTCGCCTCCCATTGACTGCCACCACTTGTATGACACACAGAACCATAAACCACATCGACAGTCACTGTTTGAGAGCTAGTCGTCATACCGCTTGCAGCATCTGCCCAAGCAACACTACTAGATACAGCCAACATAGCCGCTACACTTGCTGCAATATACGTCTTTTTAAAACCTTTCATTACTACTCCTTGTACATCATAACTTTTAAAAACTGCGCACAAGGAGGTGAGCGAGATACCACTGAGCCCCCTTGCTACAGACATCCCAACAAAAAAGTAATATTTAAAATACAACTAAATATCACGCTCCAAACTCTAGCATGCGAAAAACAAAAAATACAACAAAAACAGTGTGTTATATGAATTCTCTTATATTGTTAAATAACGTTTAACTTATACTTAAAGCAACAAAAAACCCTAGTAAGGGCTGCACATAACATAAAAATAATTGCCGAAAAACTTAAATATTTATTTCAAAAAGTAAGAAGCGAAAAACGAATGAGAATGAATAGATGACTTGGAATAACTAAAAAAAAAACAAAGAAAGTTTTGTTTAATTAAAATAAATAAGAAGGTAGCGCAAAAACGCTCCATTTTGTGCGAAAAATGGTTACTGTTGATTCATTGTCAGCACCATTGGTTGAAATGATATTCCCTCTTTTGACATCACCCTCCCCGACTCTATAAAACCAAAACGTTTATAAACAGGCACTGCATACATAGAAGAGCGAACAATGTACGAATCAGCCTGAGAGGTAACAAGAATATGATTCCACAAGGCCTTGGCGATCCCTTTACCCTGATATTTTTCAGAAACGAAAAGATGATACAAATGATTGCGATCTTTTAAAGATATATAACCAACAATTTCATCATTATCGCAACACACGTAGTTATTGAATTTGTCACTGAGAATCCGTCGTTCAAATTCTGCATGTGCTAACGTATTTAAAAACCACTCTGGTAGTGGTTGCACGGAACTTTCTAAGTAAAAATAGGAAAGGGATGAAACAAGATTTCTAATAACCAACACATCATCCACTTGAGCGTCGCGAATATTCATCCCCCCCCCAACACAGCCTTAACACACACTTATAGTCCACTTTCTGTTATCTCTTCTTTTCTATCAAGAGGAATTAGCAGGCGATTAAATGAAAGGCTTTCAACCTAACACTCCAATCATGCATCCAAAAAATACTGATACTACAAATGAAAACAGGGAAGAGACAATTCTGGGTTACCTTTAGATAAAGAAACTCTTCATCTAGCTATAATAAATGAAACCGGAAATTGGAGATTTACTGACTGGATCTTAAAGAAGATCTGAAAGGCTGACGTTTTCCACAGACGTTATAAAGACATTCTACATCTTCATAATAAACAAGCGGCTTATATAAATATAAGCCGCTGCTATTCGGGAATTTATGAGTACTGTTTTTTACGCATACGCGTCAGGCCTATCCCTGCCAATCCTAAGCATAATAGACTAAGCGGAGTCGGCACTGGCACATCTCCCTGCGCCACACCGAAACGCACATCATCAATCCCTACATAATCACCTAAATAGGTATCATAGG
>JBNKYV010000086.1:0-14807 GCA_050301075.1 Gammaproteobacteria bacterium | reverse complement strand
GCATCTATAACCAGAAACCGGTTGAGGGTGCTGGCGGTGGCGGTATTTATGTGGAAGATCGCGCTGCACTGAAAATGCAAAACACATTGGTTGTCGAGAATATTGGTGATAACTGCATCGGCGGTGACAGCCAGCTCGTTTCCTTGGGTAATAACATGGATGGCGATGGTTCATGCGATTTCGACCAAACATCTGATTTGCCTTCGCAAACAGTAGCCAATATTGGTGATCTGGCTGACAACGGTGGGCCCACGGCTACTCATGCCTTGTTGGCTGCTAGTGCAGCAATTGATGCGGGTAATTCATCAGTGTGCGCAACGTTAGGTAATGTCGATCAGCGTTACAACACTCGTGACGGTAGCTGCGATATCGGTGCGTTTGAATATAACGCAACGTCTGGTGGACAATCTGAATTGCCAGGAACAGATCAGCCGCTGCCTCCAGCGCCAGATAACTACACGCCACCGTTGGCGTTCTGGATGCCATTTACTGTGACAGCGGGAGGCGTTGTTGAGGGCGTGTTTAGTGGGGCGACCTATAACTATGAGACGCCATTGCGTTTTGAGGTCACTGATTATCCTGAGCAAGGCGAGCTTTATCTCTATCAAGATACAAGCAATATTCCGGAGCGCTTCCAGTATGTTGCGGAAATCGGTGCAAGTGGCTCGGATTACATTAAATATAAGGCTTGCGATAATTACGGCTGTTCCGAAGAGGCGATCATCGTTATCTTTATTGTCGGTAATGAGCCGGTAACGGGTGATGTGCGTATGGACATTATTAACGATACCGGTGGGACGATTACCAATCCAACGGGCATAGCTATTCTTGCGGATACTGATGTGGCGTTAGTTGCCCCAGATATTGATTACGACCATCCGTTGGGTGATTTCTTCTTTACGCTGGATAATATTCCAGAAGATCCCGGTGGCACGGAAAAGACCGAAATTGTGATCAATCTGCCGCCTGAGGCAAATATCCCCGAAGATGCGGTTGTAAGAAAACTCGATATCCGTAATGAGTGGAGAACTCTTCCTACGGAAGCGATTGGCACAAATACATCGACGGCTGTGATAGATCATACGGCTAAGACTATTACATTGACGCTTTACGATAATGACAATGTGTTTGATCGTAATCCTGTGCTGGGCGTGATTGACGATCCTGTGGCATTGGGTTCGCCTAGATCTAATGAAGAAAAAGAGGCTGAAATACAACGCGTAGAGGCTGAAAGGGCTTCAGTGTTTGGTGGTAACAATAAGCAGACGGAGAATGATGTGGCTGGCGGCTCTGCTGGTGACAGTTCCGGTGGTGGCTCACTCTCTTGGTTAGCGCTATTCGCACTGTTACCGCTGTATCGTTTACGCGGTAAGCGCTAAGTCTGAGAGTCTTGTTATAAGCAATAAAAAACCCGCCTTGAGCGGGTTTTTTATCGGGTGTTTTTTATCAAAGCCCCGAATTGATATTCAGGGCTTTGGTTTTTTTAGTGACGGAAGTGACGCATGCCAGTGAACACCATGGCAATGCCATGTTCATCAGCCGCTGCGATAACTTCGTCATCACGCATTGAGCCGCCAGGTTGGATAACTGCTGTAATACCAGCCTCAGCAGCCGCGTCAATGCCATCACGGAACGGGAAGAAAGCGTCAGATGCCATTACTGAGCCTTTAACTTCCAGGTTCTCATCTGCCGCCTTGATGCCGGCAATCTTGGCGCTGTATACGCGGCTCATTTGGCCTGCACCTACACCGATCGTCATGCCGCCTTTGGCGTATACGATAGCGTTTGATTTAACGTATTTAGCCACTTTCCATGCAAATGCCAAATCTGTCATCTCTTGTTGGCTTGGGGCTTTCTTGGTAACCACTTTCAGGTCTTCGTCGCTAACCATGCCGTTGTCGCGTGTTTGAATCAGCATGCCGCCGGTAACCCGTTTGTAGTCCAGGCTTACTGCGTTGCCGCCCCATTTGCCACAGGCCAGCAGGCGAACGTTTTTCTTCTCTGCAACAATTTCCAAAGCCTCGTCAGAAACGGTTGGGGCGATGATGACTTCTACGAACTGACGATCGATGATCGCGCGTGCTGTTTCTGCATCCAGTTGTTGGTTGAAAGCGATGATGCCACCAAACGCTGAAGTTGGATCAGTTGTGTATGCATTGCTGTAGGCTTCAAGAATATTTGCGCCGACAGATACGCCACAAGGGTTGGCGTGTTTAACTATGACGCATGCAGGCACATCAAACTGCTTAACACATTCCAGCGCAGCGTCGGTGTCTGCAATGTTGTTGAAGGACAGCTCTTTACCGTTCAGTTGTACACCGGTCGAAACACTGGCTTCACGTGCTTGTGCTTCGATATAGAAAGCTGCTTGCTGGTGAGGATTTTCGCCGTAGCGCATGTCTTGAGCTTTCAGGAACTGTGCACTGAAGGTGCGAGGGAAGTCTGCTCGGTTGTTTGTGCTGTGACCGCCATCGGTAATGCTGCCCAGGTAGTTTGCGATAGCACCATCATAAGCCGCTGTGTGCTCGAAAGCTTTGCATGCCAGGTTGAAGTGTGTTTCATGGCATAGTGCGCCGTTGTTTTCTTGCATCTCATCAAGAATAACAGCGTAGTCAGTTGAGTCGACAACGATAGCAACATCTTTGTGGTTTTTAGCTGCTGCGCGAACCATGGTTGGGCCGCCGATATCGATGTTTTCAATGGCTGTTTCCAGGTCGCAGTCTGGGTTGGCAACCGTTTTTTCGAATGGGTAAAGGTTTACAACAACCATATCGATCGCGTCGATGCCATTGTCAGCCATCACTTGCTCGTCGATACCACGACGACCCAGAATGCCGCCGTGCACTTTAGGGTGCAGTGTTTTAACGCGGCCAGCCATCATTTCAGGAAAGCCAGTGTAGTCAGAAACTTCTGTGACCTTAACGCTGCTTTCTGACAGCAATTTGTATGTGCCGCCAGTAGAAAGGATGTCTACACCCATGGCGGTCAGGCCTTGGGCAAATTCCACGATGCCGGATTTGTCGGAAACACTGATCAGTGCACGTTTAATGGTTGCCATATTTTTGGATCCAAATGTTAGTGAAAATTCTTTTGTGCCACGCTTGGAGGGGTGGCGGGCGAATTACGGACTTTTCGTATTAATCGATCAGTCCGAAATTGCGTAATTTTTTGCGTAGTGTGCTGCGGTTGATGCCTAGCATCTCAGCTGCTTTAGACTGATTGCCTTTGGTGTGCTCAAGTACGGATGCAAACATGGCATGCTCTACTTCGCCAATGATCATGTCGTAGAGGTTGCCGGGTTTTTGTCCGTCCAGATCTGCAAAGTAGTTGTCCAGCGCGGTGCGAGTAGCGCTACGCAAGGGTTGCTTGCGGCGCTCTTTAAACGGCTTGGGCGCATCTGTAGGCATGGAGGTCATATCAGGCTGCCTGCTGTGGCTCTTGGTTAAGGCGTTCAAAGAATTCCTCTGTCATTTTTAGTTGTTCTTCAATTGTTTCAACGTGGTTGACTGCCTGGCGGAAAGCCGCCCCGTTACGTTGCCCTTTGCTGTACCAGGATATGTGTTTACGAGCCATGCGCACGCCCGTGTATTCACCGTAAAAGTTATACAGGTTGTGCAGGTGGCCGATTAGGATATCCCGAACTTCGTTTACGGCAGGTTCAGGCAAATGTTCACCTGTTTTTAGAAAATGATCCACTTCGCGGAAAATCCAAGGGCGCCCCTGCGCCGCGCGGCCGATCATGAGGCCGTCAACACCGGTTTTATCCAGCACAAATTTAGCTTTTTCCGGTGAGGTGATGTCGCCATTGGCAATGACGGGGATGCTGATTGCTTGTTTAATTCCGGCGATGGTGTCGTACTCGGCATCACCTTTATAGGCACAAGCGCGGGTGCGGCCATGCACTGCGAGTGCCTGTATGCCGGACTCTTGGGCGATACGTGCGATAGTGACACCATTGCGGTTGGCTTTGTCCCAGCCGGTGCGGATTTTCAGCGTGACAGGGACATCGACTGCGCCAACAATGGCCTCAAGAATTTCTTTTACTAGGGTTTCGTTTTGCAGCAGTGCCGAGCCTGCCGCAACGTTGCAAACCTTTTTGGCTGGGCAGCCCATGTTGATGTCGATGATTTGAGCACCTTGATCCGCGTTATATTTTGCGGCTTCAGCCATCATTTTGGGATCGGCGCCCATGATTTGTACTGATTTGGGTTCTGTCTCGCCATCGTGATTGGCGCGGCGTTTGGTTTTCTCGCTTCCCCACAGTAGTGAGTTGGATGAGACCATTTCGGACACGGCCATGCCTGCGCCCAACTGCTTACAGAGTTGGCGGAAGGGGAGGTCAGTTACACCAGCCATAGGCGCGAGGACCAGATTGTTACTTAGTGTGTAAGGACCGATCTTCATGAGTATTACTTCTTTGCGGTGACTCTAGAGGTGACGTGGTGCACGTGCCGAAGAGACAAGCCCGCTTTGCTTTTGAACCAAGGGGGCAAATGATACCGTCAAATGGGGTTTCGGAAAAGACGAAAATGCCCGGAAACCCCGGTAATATCGCTAATTCTGATAATGTTTAGGGATAAAAGTTTGGTTTCTAGAAAGGCCTAGAAAAAGTTGAATTCAAAACCTACAGCGTCGCTACCAGGGTCAACCAGCTCAAGAGCAATGTTAACCGTTTGTTTTGATTGGATGCCTTTGCTGAAATCGTAGTCGCCGGCCAGATATTCGCTAGGTTTGAAACGGCGCTGAGCGATGGTTTGGCCGGTGATGTTATGCAGGCTGAGTCCCATCACAGGAAAGACCTGGGTATACGGGGCTTTATTGGTGATTTTTGCCTCGACTAGCAAAATGCCTTTTTCAGTTGGGTGGTTACGAATGTTGCGCTCTACCAGCGATATTTGGTGAGGGGAGTGCATCAGCGGTACTTCGCACTTCGCCACTTCACACATGGTTTGCAGTATGGGGCGTAATTTCAGGTTTTGTGACAAGCTGTTGAGATTGAAGTAGGCGTATTGGCCGACAAATACGGTTGCTAGTACCAGAGTGATAAATGACCAAGCCCAGAATGAACCGCGCGAAGACTTTATGGGTTCTGCGTGGATCTCTTCCAGCAGTTGTTGCGAACGTTCGGCCTGTGCCTCTTTGACCTGGGCTACGGGAGCTGCTATGGATACTGGCTCCTCTATTGAGGGAACCGCAACGGATGCAACAGCAACGCCTGCACCGGCCATCGCGGGTGTCGGTTCGACCGCAGCAGTGACTTGCGGTGGCGCTGGTGGTGGTTCGTTGCTGGGGGATTGATCAACTAAGTTATCTAATGCGTTGAAGGTGCCAAAGCAGCGGCCACAACGCACGCTACCCTGAGCGCTTTTAAGCTGTTCTGAAGTGACACGAAAGCACGTGTCGCAGTGAGGGCAATGTGTAAACATCTCTGTTACTTAGTTCAATCCATGTGATTCTGAATTTTAACCTAAATTTTGTTAAAGGCATAAATCAGAATCGTCCCTTTGTCGGAAATTCCTTAGGGTCTGTCTAAATTCTGTTATCGAAGATGTTTTTCTGCCCTGTTTTTTTAGCGCTTGGTTCCGTCCAGTCGAATCCACTCTTCTTGGGCGACTGGGGCTTCCATGTCAAACCACTCCAGGTAGCGTTGGCGTACTTCTTCTGCTTGCTCTTTCAGGATGCCTGAAAGCACAATTTTGCCGCCGGGCTTAACCAAATTGGATAATTGTGGTGCTAGCTCTAATAATGGATTTGCCAGTATGTTTGCCAGCATTAGGTCGACGGGCTCGCCCTTGAACTCTTTGGGCAGGAAGGTGTGGATCTTGTCGCTGACGTTGTTTTTGTCAGCGTTGTCGCGCGTGGCAAGAATCGCTTGTGGATCGTGATCAACAGCTTCAACGTGTTTCGCACCCAGCAGCGCCGCGGCGATGGCCAGGATGCCTGAGCCGCAACCGAAGTCGATAGCGGTTTGGTCTTTCGGCGGATTTGCATCCAGCCACTGCAGACACAGTGAAGTAGTAGGGTGGGTGCCGGTGCCAAACGCCAGTCCTGGGTCAAGCATGACATTTACCGCTTTGGGATCGCTGGGGGTGTGCCAGCTGGGGCAGATCCACAAATGTTGGCCAAATTGAATGGGTTTGAAGTTATCCATCCAGGCGCGTTCCCAGTCTTTGTCTTCCAGTGGGTTAATGTTAATGCGGTAGCTGCTTGGGTCATCCAGGCGTTGTTTTAACTCGTTTTGCACAAGATCCATGTCATGGTCCGCTTCAAACAATCCGGTCACGCGAGTGTTGTTCCATAGTTTGGTTTCGCCTGGATCTGGCTCGAAAATGGGCTGATCTGAGGCATCTTCGAACGTAACAGCCGCAGCGCCAAGTTCGCTTAACAGGTCGCTGACTGTTTCTGCGTTTTCTGGGGTGGTGTGAAGTTTAAGTTGGATCCAAGGCATAGTTTTTAATGTGCTTAAAATGAAAGAGGCACCGATGGTGCCTCTTGTTGTATGGCTTACTTGAGGCCTAGTTTCTTTTCAAGGTAGTGGATGCTAGTGCCACCTGCTTTAAAGGCTGCATCCCTGACTAAGCGTGCGTGTAATGGCTTGTTGGTTTTAATGCCATCGATAACCAGCTCGTCCAGCGCACCAGCCATGCGAGCCAGGGCGATATCGCGTGTGTCGCCATGGCAGATCAGCTTGCCGATCATGGAGTCATAAAACGGCGGTACGCTGTAGCCACTGTAGATGTGAGAGTCGACACGTACACCCAAGCCACCAGGTGCGTGGTAGCTGGTGATTTGGCCGGGGCATGGCATGAAGTTGTCTGGATTCTCAGCATTGATACGGCACTCAATGGCGTGGCCATTGATTTTGATGTCTTCCTGCTTGACCGAAAGTGGTTCGCCAGCAGCAATGCGCAGCTGTTCTTTTACCAAGTCGATGCCTGTGATCATTTCGGTAACGGGATGTTCAACCTGCAGGCGGGTGTTCATTTCAATGAAGTAGAACTCGCCGTTTTCATACAGGAACTCAAATGTGCCGGCGCCGCGATAGCCAATCTTACGGCACGCTTCAGCACAGATGCCGCCAATCTTTTCGCGCAACTCTGGAGTGATGCCTGGAGCAGGTGCTTCTTCGATCACTTTTTGATGGCGACGTTGCATAGAGCAGTCACGTTCGCCTAGATGAACCGCGTTGCCGTGAGTGTCGGACAGAACCTGGATTTCTATATGGCGTGGGGTTTCCAGGTATTTTTCCATGTAAACCACGTCATTGTTAAAGGCTGCGCCAGCTTCTGCTTTGGTCATGGCGATGGCATTTGGCAGCGCTGCTTCGCTATGAACGACGCGCATGCCGCGGCCACCGCCACCACCGGCGGCTTTGATGATGACTGGATAACCGATTTCACGTGCCAGTTTCAGATTTGTCTCTGCATCGTCGCCCAATGGGCCGTCAGAGCCGGGTACGCAAGGTACGCCACTGGCTTTCATGGCTTCGATCGCAGAGATCTTGTCACCCATCATGCGGATGGTTTCTGGTTTTGGGCCAATGAATACAAAACCACTCTCTTCTACGCGCTCGGCAAAGTCGGCGTTTTCAGATAAAAAGCCGTAACCCGGGTGGATTGCTACTGCATCGGTGACTTCTGCTGCGCTGATAATGGCAGGAATGCTCAGATAGCTTTGTGTGGAATCGGCAGGGCCGATACAGACAGATTCGTCTGCCAGGCGTACGTGTTTCAGGTCGCGGTCTGCCGCGGAGTGAACGGCAACCGTTTTAATGCCCATTTCGCGGCAGGCGCGCAGAACACGTAGCGCGATTTCGCCGCGGTTTGCGATGACTATTTTTTCAAACATAAAACGCTTAAAACCCTTGTTGAGATTGCCCTTGTTGGGATTGCCCTTGTCGGGGCGCAAGTTGAGGCCCTTGCGAGCCTCATAACCTGTTCAGATCGATTATTCGATGATGAACAGTGGCTGACCGAACTCAACAGGTTGGCCGTTTTCAACCAAAACAGCGACAACCTTACCTGATTTGTCTGCTTCGATTTGGTTAAGCATTTTCATTGCTTCGATGATGCACAGTGTGTCGCCTGCGCTGACTTGTTGGCCAACATCAGCGAAAGCTTTAGCGCCTGGCGAAGGGGCGCGATAGAAGGTACCAACCATTGGTGCAGTCACTTCGTGGCCGCTTGGTTTGGCTGCTGCAGGTGCTGCTTCTTCAGCGGGCGCGGCTGCAGGTGCTGCGGCGGCTGGCATAGCTGCGGCAGGCATCATGATGGGTGCGGCGGCCGCTGCGTTTGGCGCGTAACGGCTAATGCGGACAGATTCTTCTCCTTCATGAATCTCGATTTCCGCTACACCAGACTCTTCAACCAGTTCGATTAGTTTTTTTACTTTGCGAATATCCATGTCTTTAAACCATTCTAATTGTTAATGTTTGTAAGTTACGGGCGCAGCCTAGTTGGATGCGTCGATCTGTTTGATTGCCGCTTGTAGGGCCAGGTTGTAGCCTTCAGCGCCAAGGCCGCTGATCACGCCTACCGCGATATCTGAAAAGTAAGAGGTGCGGCGAAACGCTTCGCGGGCGTATACGTTTGAAAGATGAACCTCGATAAACGGTGTGCCTGTTGCACTTAATGCATCGCGTATTGCGACACTGGTGTGGGTAAAGGCGGCAGGGTTGATGACGATGAAAGCGATCTCTTCATCCATCGTGGCCTGGATTCTATCAACAAGCTCATGTTCGGCATTGCTTTGAAAGCACTCAATCTCATGGCCAGCTGCCTGTGCAATTTTTTGCAGGTTTTGCTCAATATCGACCAGGCGTGTCGCGCCGTAGTGCTGAGGTTCTCGTTTGCCTAGCAGGTTGAGATTCGGGCCATTGAGTACAAGGAGTTTTGCCATGAAAAACCTTAGAAAAATACTATAAAATTCGTGAACTTGATTGATCTTGCCATTTTGGGTGCAAGAGCACCTGTTTGTCCGGCAAATCGCCCACAATATTTGGCAATTTTGTCACGCCCGCGGCTAATTTGTCCAGTTTTATAGATATCCTGAACAATCGCGACAAAATATCGTTTGTTTTCCGGTTTTTGGCGCGGATTTAGTGGCGAGTATCTGCCTAAAGTAATTGTTTTACGGTGTTTTCTAGTGTTTCGCGGTCAACTTCGCCGTATTTTACCTTGTGAATGTTGCCTGCTTGGTCCACAAATACGGTATATGGGATTACTCCAACGTCATTTCCAAGCATTAGAGCGACATCCATGGCATCTTTGTCTGCAAGAATTGGGTAGTTAATGTTGTGTTCTTGTGCATATTTGCGCGCATCTTCTGCTTTTACGTCCATTGATATGCCTACCACTTGTAATCCTAGGCGGCCATACTGCTCTTGTAGCTCAATTAGTGCTGGAATTTCACGTTTGCAGGGTTCACACCAGGTCGCCCAGAAGTTAATTACGCGAACTTTGCCCTGCCATTGGCTGATATTTTCTCTTACCCCGTCCAATCCGAGCATGCTGAATTCAGGAACGGGAGATCCAATCAGTGTCTGTGTTGCTTGAGAGGGTTCTGGGGGGTGTTTAAGCGTTTTAACCAGGTAGTTCCCCGCGATTGCGCCGACGATGAAGAGAATGACTGCGCCAATAATGGTGTTTTTGCTCATGGGTGATTTTTTTAGTTTATTTTGGAGATTAGTTCAGTGTGCGGCTTACGTGGTTGGCAAACGCGTCCGCATCTAGAAAGCCAACCAGGCGGTTTTGCGCCAACTCTTTGCCTTGGGTGTTAAAGAACAGTATCGAAGGTGGACCGATGATGCCAAAGTTTTTCATCAGGGCCTGATCGATCTCGTCATTTGCGGTGACATCGGTTTTGAGCAACACGGCATTGTTTAGGCTGGCAATGACTTTAGGCGATGAAAAGGTGCTGCGTTCCATCTGCTTGCATGAGATGCACCAGTCGGCGTAAAAATCGAGCATCACCGGCTTGCCTTGAGCATTGGCTTTTCGGATCGCTGAGTTTAGCTCGTCCAGTCCTTTTACCTTTTTGAAGGTTAATTGATTCATGGGGGCTATGATGGTGGCCGCACCGGCAGACTTAAAGTTTGCCAGTGGATTCAATGGATCTTTGCCACCTGCCGCAGCGCCAATCAGCATGATGCCGCCGTAGATCAAAAAGACCAGGCCCGTGCCTTTCCAGAGCTTGTGCCAGCCGCTCGCTTCTGGCTGAAGATGTTCCAGTGCGCCTAAATACACTGCACATACCACAAGCAGCGTGCCCCAGAGGGCGAGGGCTACGGATTCGGGAATAATGCGTTCTACCATCCAGATTGCAACACCGATTAGGAGTACACCAAAGATCGATTTGATGGTGTTCATCCAGGGGCCGGCTTTAGGTAGCAGCTTGCCGGCAGAGGTGCCAATGATCAGCAGTGGAATTCCCATGCCGAGACTGAGTGCAAACAGCGCGCTGCCGCCCAGCACGGCATCACCTGTTTGGCCGATATAGATCAGCGCACCAGCCAGTGGGGCAGCCAGGCAGGGGCCAACGATAAGGGCGGATAACAGCCCCATGATGCCAACACCGATAAAGGTGCCGCCTTGCTGCTTGTTGCTCATCTCGGTCAGTTTGGTCTGCCACTTTTGCGGCATCTGCAGTTCGTAAAAGCCAAACATGGAGAACGATAGGATGACGAATAGCGTTGCAAAGCTACCGAGTACCCACGGGTTCTGGAACGCGGCTTGAAGGTTGCTGCCGAACATTCCGGCTGTAACGCCCGCAACGGTGTAGGTAATCGACATGGCCAACACATAGGTAAATGACAGCCAAAATGCTTTTGAAGTCGTGATGTTGCTGCCTTGGCCCGCGATGATGCTGGAGAGGATTGGAATCATCGGCAGTACGCAAGGTGTAAAGGTGAGTAGTAGGCCTAGACCGAAAAAGGTCAGCATGCTGACAAGAATGTTGTCTTGCGAGAGTCCTTGAGCGTAACGGTCTTGTTCGGTCAGGGGAGAGGCGTTTGCGGATTTGGGTGGTTGGATAACGCTATCCACTTTGGGTAGCGAAAGTACAAACTCCTGCTTCATCGGTGGGTAACAAAAGCCAATCTCCGCACAGCCTTGGTACTTGGCGACGACAATAATTTCAGTTGGAGCTTTTTCCTGGCGCACCAGAGGGATTGGAATGGTTACCTCGTTATAGAAGACTTCCATTAAGCCAAAGGCTTCGTCCTCTTTTTCTTTACCCGGGGGTGGCGTAGGTGTGCCGATGGTGACACCGGGTGAGTTTTCCAGGCTAAAGCTGAACTTATCTTTATATAGATAGTAACCATCTGCGATATTCCACGTGGCGTTGAGTTGGCTGTGGTTGGCAACGTCAACGCTAAGCATAAAGGCTTGTTCTGGCGGGAGAAATGGCTCTTGGTTGCTACTGAAGCCGAATTTTTGGCCCAGCGATGAGATCGCCCCCATAAAGCCTTTGTCTTCTTTGCTTTCAATGCTTAGGGTGGTCGGATCTTCCGCATACGCCTGAGTGGTCGTTAGCAGGCCACCAAGGGATAGCATCGCTAGCCAGAGTGTCAGAATCTGTGTGTGAATTCGGAATTTACTACGGGTCATGATAAGTATTAGCTGTTTCAGCCGTTGGTGTGGCTGTTATCGTTAATCCAGTTCAAATATGCAGGTAAACCATTGTTTAATGGGACTGCGATGATTTCCGGAAGTTCAGATGGATGGTATTGCAGAATGGCCTGCTCGATTGCTGCATAGCAGGCTGTTTGCGCCTTAATGACCAGCAGATGCTCCTGATCACTTTCAATCTTCTCTTTCCATCTATATACCGATTCAATGCCGGGCACGATATTGACGCAAGCGGCGAGTGATTTCCCTACCAGAAGTTCAGCAATCTTTTTTGCCGTGGCGTGGTCTGGGCAGGTATTTAAGATGATTTGTTGCTTTTCTCCCATGGCTGGCAAGATAGCACAAAATGGTATTTGCGCCTCAAGTCTATGTTAAGGTGTCGGCATGTTTTCATTTCGTACTTTTTTCGCGCTATTTTTGATAGTGCCAGTGATCGAGATCTATCTGCTGATTCAGGTGGGTGGTTTGATCGGTGCGTGGCCCACTATTTTTCTCATCATTCTGACGGCTATTCTGGGTGGCTGGTTATTGCGCAATCAGGGGTTAGCAACGATGGAGCGGGTGCAGCAAACGCTGGCGCGAGGAGAGATTCCTGCCATTGAGTTGCTCGAAGGGGCGATGTTGTTGGTAGGTGGAGCGCTTTTGTTAACACCGGGCTTTTTTACCGACACCATCGGCTTTATCTGCCTGATTCCCATATTGCGTCGTAACGTAATCCTTTGGGCGATGCGCAAGGGGATTATTGGTACGACGCCGACAGGTGCCGCGGGACCTGCCAGGGGCACGCATGGTGAGCGTGTGATTAATGGAGAATGTTGGCACGACGATGATCGTCGTTCTTAAATGTCTGCCATCCAATTAAATGAATCTGAATTGATCCGGAGAGAGTCCTTATGAGTGTTCGTCCTATACGTGACCGAGTAGTGGTTCGTCGTGCGGAAGAAGAGCCAACGTCTGCCGGTGGTATCGTCTTGCCAGGCGCTGCAGCAGAAAAGCCAAATATTGGCGAAGTGGTTGCTGTCGGTGATGGCCGTGTGCTGAGTAGTGGTGAAAAAGCGCCGATGCAAGTCAAAGTGGCTGACAAGGTGTTATTCGATAAATATGCCGGTACAGCAATCAATATTGATGGTGAAGAGTTGCTGGTAATGCGCGAGCAGGAAATTATTGCCGTTATTGAAGGTTAGTTTTTCGCTGGTTTAAAAAGAAGCCCGGCCAGTTTTGCTGGCTGGGCTTTGTTTTGCCTACATGACGTGTTTGTTGTTTTTATTCGAGAGATAGGCTGCCGCCGTCATCGTCTTCTGGACTGGGTTCCAGGCTAAGACCGGTATCTTTTTCCGCGATGCCTTCACCTTTTTGTTCCAGATCGATACGCAGGCGCAAGTTGTTGGGTGAGTCTGCGTTACGCAGCGCCTCTTCCAGTGAAACACGGCCATCTTTATAAAGATAGTAGAGCGCAGCGTCGAAGGTGCGCATGCCGATATTTTCTGATTTAGCCATGACCTCTTTGATAGCGCTAATTTCACCCTTGAGGATAAGATCGCACACCATTGGTGTACCGAGGAGTACCTCGATTGCGGCTGCTCGTTTGCCATCCACGGTTGGGACCAAGCGTTGTGATACGAAGCCACGCAGGTTGAGTGAAAGATCAAGCATCAGCTGCTTGTGACGATCTTCAGGGAAGAAGTTGATAATCCGGTCTAATGCTTGGTTAGCGTTATTGGCATGGAGGGTTGAGATGGCCAAGTGGCCTGTTTCAGCGAATGCCATGGCGTGTTCCATGGTTTCACGGTCACGAATCTCCCCGATGAGTATGACATCTGGCGCCTGACGCAAGGTGTTCTTCAGCGCATCTTCAAAGCTGGCGGTATCTACCCCTACCTCGCGCTGATTAACGATGGATTTTTTGTGTTTGTGTACAAACTCGATTGGATCTTCAATGGTGATAATGTGGCCGGCACTATTGGTATTGCGATAGTCGATCAACGCCGCTAGCGAAGTTGATTTACCTGAGCCGGTACCACCAACAAACAACACCAGTCCGCGTTTTTGCATGATCAACTTGGTGAGGATCTCCGGCAAGCCCAGATCCTGCCATTGAGGTATGTCTGTTTTGATGGCGCGGATAACCATGCCGGCTTGATTGCGTTGCTTAAAGATGTTGACACGAAAGCGTCCGACGCCCGGTTCAGAGATCGCCATATTGCATTCAGGGCGATCTTTGAATGTCTCCTTTTGGTCGTCATCCATGAGCTGGTTAGCGATTTCCATCACGCGCCCCGGTGGCAGAGGTACTTTTTCAAGCGGGACTAGTTGCCCCTGAATCTTGGCGCTCGCCGGCGCACCTGTCGTCAAGTACAGATCCGAGGCGTCCTTCATAACCATTATTTTTAGATAGTCTTTAAGTTCCATTTTTCTACCGAGAAATCCGCTCGTGTTTTGATTTGGCTTCCGCAGAAAGATATCGGCGTTGCTGGGGGCAACTTGAGAAGTGCTATGATGATGTGATGGAAAAACGGCGTTTTTAAGTGCCGTGTTTGAGGCTAATTAGTTAACGGAAAACAGTATGTCTTTAGCGGTGTTGCCTGCCCAGGCTCTGGAGAGCCTTCCAGAAAATTTGCGCTCACTTGTGGAGGATGATTGGCTCTCTTTTTTAGGGAAGCTGGATGGCGACTGCTCTTTTGATGATGCATTTAAAGAGAGTTTATGCAGGGTTTGGGCATGTAGTGAGTTTGTTAGCAAGGCGTGTGTGCTTGATCCGCAGATGTTGCTATCGCTATATGAAGGTGATTTGCATAAGGTTTATGACGCTGACGCTGACGTTTACGCAACGCGTTTGTGTGAGTTGTTAAAAGAGGCTGCGGATGAGCCTACACTGAATACCGTATTGAGAAAATTTCGCCGCCGAGAGATGGTGCGCATCGCTTGGCGAGATCTTGCGGGCTGGGCCGAGTTGAGCGAAACACTGCGTGACCTCTCTGCGCTGGCGGCCGCCTGCGTGGATGAGGCATTAGCCCGTCTGCACGAATGGCAGATGAGTGAGATTGGCACGCCTGTTGGCGAAGAGAGTGGTGAGCCACAATCGCTAGTGGTGTTGGGGATGGGTAAGCTGGGGGCGGATGAGTTGAACTATTCGTCCGATATCGACCTGATTTTTGCCTATCCCGAAAAGGGCGAAACCCA
>JBNKYV010000085.1:0-4838 GCA_050301075.1 Gammaproteobacteria bacterium | reverse complement strand
AGTGAAAACGATATGCCAGATGTTATGGTTGGCTCGCAGCTCATCAACACGCTGCGCGCAGAGATTGGCGATACCCTCACGCTGCATAGCATCCGCACCAATGGTGAAACCGCGCAGCTGGATGTACGCTTAACTGGCGTGCTACACACCGGCACCCGCGAACTGGATGACCACACCTTGAGCGTCAACGTTAGCAGCGTGGCAAAACTGCTCAGCACCGACAACATCAGCCAGCTCTCCATCTATTTACTCAACCGCAAAGACACCGCTGCGGTGAAACAGATGCTCAGCGAACAATATCCGCATCTGGAAATTCAAAGCTGGGATCAAAGGGCAGAACTGCACGACAAGGTAAAAGCCATGTACGACCGCATCTTTGGTGTCATGGGCATCATCATTCTGGTCGTCGTTTTCCTCGCCATCTCCAACACCGTGGCGCTGGCCATTTACCAACGCCACGATGAAATTGCCACCCTCGGCGCGTTGGGCACACCGCCCCTGCGCATCTGCCTGAACTTCATTCTTGAAGCTTTACTCGTGGGCACCATCGCCGTCTGCGCTGGCATGATGCTGGGCTATGCGATCGCCACAGCGGTCAATGCCGCCGATTTATGGATGCCCGCGCCTCCGGGCAGATCAGAGGGGCACCCACTGTTCATTTATCGCTCTTGGCCACACTATCTGGCGACCAGCGCCGTACTCCTTTTTGTGAGCATCACGGCCTCAACGATAGCTGCCTATCGCGCTACCGAGGTCAATATTTGCGACGCATTGAGCTAGTCACATTTTTAATCTTCCTTTCTGGATCCCCCTCCCCCCGGCCCGTTGAGCAAAATTTAAGCAATTCCCTGCACGGCCCGATAACCAAGCAAAATAATCAGGTATAAATCGGGATCATTTGCATTATGAAAAACATCCATCAATCACTGGCTGAACAGATGCAAATATCTGACCTTGAGCTACGACAACGAAAGCAACTTATTGATTTTAATGGAGAAGACGAAGAGGTATTAAAGGGGTGCTACCCCTGCATCGCCGAACATATAGACGATATCGTGGATAAATTCTACGCCGTGCAACTGAAAACACCGGAGATTGCGGTCCTGATCGGCGACTCTGAAACGCTTAAATTACTCCGTCAGGCCATGCGCCGCTATATTCTCGACCTGTTTCATGGCTACTACGATATGGCCTACGTCAACACACGCCTGCGCATTGGCAAGGTCCACAAACGCATAGGCGTATCCCCCAAGCTCTATCTTTCTGCAGTTTGGCAACTGCAAAACATCCTCAACGAGGTCCTGGAACAACGCGAACAGTTTATCCCCAACTCGGAAGACAAACCGAGCCCACGCACATCGCTCAATAAGCTGATTACGCTGGATGTGCAGTTTGTATTTGATACCTATATCGCATCATTGGTCGATGAAGTCTCCGCCGCTAAGGAAGAGATGGAAAACTACGCTGCCAGCCTTGAAGAGATTGTTGCCCAACGCACTCAAACACTCGAAGAACTCTCGCGCCGCGACACATTAACGGGGTTATTTAACCAACGCACCTTCTACGAATACATGCGCAAGGAGCTCACAACTGCCGCGCGCCATAATGACGAGCTATGTCTGGCCTATATTGATCTCAATAACTTCAAAGAACTCAACGACCAACAGGGGCATCTGACAGGAGATGAAATACTTCACCTGCTGGGTGATCTAATACGCTCCAACATACGCGCCACCGATATTCCCTGCCGCTATGGTGGTGACGAGTTTGCCATCATCATGCCACGCACATCATTAGACGATGCCCACATGGTTTGTCAGCGAGTGATAAAGGCGCTCAATAAGGCCAACAACAGGGGCGTCACTCTTTCCATTGGTATTATCAACACCGGACCTGAAAATTTTCACGATATTGAGTTTCTGGTAAAGGCTGCGGACAAACTGATGTATAGCTCCAAAGAGACCGCCCACAACACCTCAGACAGCCATATCACCATCGCTAAACCCAGCCCCACAGTGATCCGCAACGCACAGGAAAACTGAAGAAATACGAAGAAATACCTTGGGCATGCTAAAATGCCGCCCTTCGAAATCTATATATAGAGTGTGGCGGTAACAAAATGGCAAGTTTAGAGTCCTTACTGAAAGAGCGTATCCTCATCCTCGACGGCGCCATGGGCACCATGGTGCAGCAATATAAACTGCAGGAAGCAGATTATCGTGGCGAGCGCTTTGCCAATCATCCTTCAGACCTAAAGGGCAATAATGACCTGTTGGTATTAACCAAACCTGAAGTGATCAAAGAGATTCACAGCAAATATCTGGCAGCAGGCGCGGATATCATTGAAACCAACACCTTTGGTGCCAACGCGACCACACTCAAATCTTACGGCTTGGCAGAGCTGGCCTATGAACTGAACGTAGCAGGAGCCAAGCTAGTAAAAGAGGCTTGTGACGAATACTCCACTCCAGACAAACCACGCTTTGTCGCTGGCGTGCTTGGGCCTCTGGATAAGACCGCCAGCATCTCACCTGACGTAAACGACCCTGCTGCGCGCAACATCACCTTTGATGAGATGGTGGTGGATTATAAGAACTGTACTCACGGCCTGATTGATGGTGGCTCAGACATTATTTTGATCGAAACCATCTTCGATCCACTCAACGCCAAAGCCGCCATCTTTGCCGTTCAAACCGTGTTTGAAGAAATTGGTCGTGAACTACCCATCATGATCTCCGGCACCATTCCTGATGCCTCAGGTCGCACACTTACAGGCCAGGTAGTTGAAGCCTTCTACAACTCTATGGCCCACGCCAAACCATTATCAATTGGTTTGAACTGTGCATTGGGTGCAGATGAATTACGCCAACACATTGAAGAGCTATCACGCATCGGCAACTGCTATATCTCTGCGCATCCTAACGCCGGTCTGCCTAATCCATTGGCACCCACTGGCTACGATGACACCCCTGAAAATATGGCAGGCCACATCAAAGAGTGGGCCGAGAGCGGTCTACTGAATATTGTTGGTGGCTGTTGTGGTACTTCGCCAGATTTTATTAAAGCGATTGCCGAAACAGTTAAAGAGATCAAACCACGTCAGATTCCAACGATTCCTGTCGCACAACGTCTCTCTGGTTTGGAGCCATTTAATATTGATGAAAACTCGCTATTCGTAAACGTGGGCGAACGCGCCAACGTGACCGGTTCTGCCAAATTCAAACGCCTGATCATCGACGGTCAATTCGATGAAGCCCTGGACATCTGCCGCGAGCAGGTAGAAAACGGCGCACAAGTGATCGACGTAAACATGGATGAGGCGATGCTCGATGGTAAGGCATCGATGATTCATTATCTGAACCTGATTGCATCCGAACCCGACATCGCCAAAGTACCGGTGATGGTGGACTCTTCTAAATGGGAGATTATCGAAGCCGGTTTGAAATGCATTCAAGGCAAAGGCATCGTTAACTCAATCTCGTTGAAAGAAGGCAAAGAGCAATTCATTGAGCACGCCAAGCTGATCAAAAAATATGGTGCGGCAACCGTTGTTATGGCATTTGACGAAAAAGGTCAGGCCGACACGTTTGAGCGCAAGATCGAGATCTGTAAAAACTCGTACGATGTATTGGTTAACGAAGTGGGCTTTAACCCTGAAGACATCATCTTCGACCCTAACATCTTCGCCGTCGCTACCGGCATTGAAGAACACAACAACTACGCCGTGGACTTCATTGAAGCGACGCGTTGGATCAAAGAAAACCTGCCACACGCCAAAGTATCGGGCGGTGTCTCTAACGTATCGTTCTCCTTCCGCGGCAACAACCCAGTACGTGAAGCCATCCATGCTGTGTTCCTGTATCACGCCATTAAAGCAGGCATGGACATGGGCATTGTTAATGCTGCACAACTGGCCGTTTACGATGACCTGCCAGAAGAACTGCGTGAACGTGTAGAGGATGTCGTTTTAAATCGTCGCGATGACGCAACCGATCGTCTGTTAGAAATCGCCGACAACTATCGTGGCGATGGCACGCAAGCAAAGAAAGAAAATCTTGAATGGCGTGAGCTGCCAGTCGGCAAGCGTATCGAACATGCCATGATCAAAGGTATCGATACTTACGTGGTAGAAGATACTGAAGAAGCACGACAATCATTTGATCGCCCACTGCAAGTGATCGAAGGTCCATTGATGGATGGCATGAATGCGGTAGGTGACCTGTTCGGCGCAGGTAAAATGTTCCTGCCACAAGTGGTGAAATCTGCGCGCGTTATGAAAAAGGCCGTTGCCCATCTGATTCCATTTATCGAAGCAGAAAAGGCTGACGGTGCAAACGACAGCAACGGCAAGATCTTGATGGCCACAGTGAAAGGCGACGTGCATGACATCGGCAAGAATATCGTAGGCGTTGTACTGCAATGTAATAACTTTGAAGTCATCGACATCGGCGTAATGGTGCCAACAGCAACCATTCTGGAAGAAGCGCAAAAACACAACGTCGACGTGATTGGTCTTTCCGGTTTGATTACACCCTCACTGGAAGAGATGACTCACATTGCACAAGAGATGCAACGCTTGGGTATGAACACACCAGTGATGATTGGTGGTGCAACCACATCTAAAGCACACACTGCTGTGAAGATCGCCCCCAACTATGATCACCCCATTGTTTGGGTGAAAGACGCTTCTCGTGCGGTAGGTGTGGCGCAAAGCCTGATCTCTGAGAAGTTACGCGACAAGTTTGTCGCAGATCTAAGAGCCGACTACGAGCAAGTACGTGAAAACTTTGCCAATCGCCAAAAAGAGACCAAATGGTTATCGATTGAAGCGGCACGCG
>JBNKYV010000084.1:0-4378 GCA_050301075.1 Gammaproteobacteria bacterium | reverse complement strand
CTATCTACGTCTCATTTACTACCTATGACTTAGGAAATTGGGGCACATTTGAAATCCACGAAGGGTTGAGCACCACATTCGAGGTCGTCACCTCTGCGGCCGAAGTGCCAGAACCTCACGCGTTTCTACTGATGATGCTGGGATTAACGCTACTTAGCGCGACTCGAAAATATCGCATCGGTTAGCCTGCAAAAATCTAGAACATTCCATCGAACCCGGCCTACGCCGGGTTCTTTTTTTACTTTTCCAGTAAACTGTTTACCAACTCACTCATTTTCTCTTCGTTTATTGGGAGCTGTAATGTCTAAAAAAATGACCATGACCACCAAGATCCTTATCTGGATGGCGGCCGGCCTGGTAGTGGGAAGCCTCATCAACGCTTTTATGCGTGAGGTTGAATTTGTACAAACCTATTTGGTGAGCGGCCTGTTCCACGTCACCGGAGCCATCTTTATCAGCATGCTAAAGATGCTGGTTGTGCCATTAGTCACCTTCTCTCTCATCTGTGGCGTTTGCGGTCTGGGTGACATCAACAAACTGGGGCGCGTAGGGCTTAAATCCTTTTTGCTGTTTTTACTGACCACCGCATTGGCTATCTCACTGGCAATCTCCGTTGCCAGCATCATAGGCCCTGGCCAAGGATTTGAGCTGGATGAGCAATCACAACCGTCATTTACAGCACCAGAGGCACCACCACTAACACAGGTGTTGATCGATCTTGTGCCGAAAAATCCGGTAGCTGCCTATGCTGACGGTAATATGTTGCAAATCATCTTTTTCACCATCCTCTTTGGCATCTGCATTCTAATGGTGGGAGATCGAGGCAAGCCGGTGATAGATCTGGCTGAGCGGCTTAACGACATCATGATGCAAGTAGTAACTATTGTTATGCTTGTCGCGCCTTATGGAGTATTCGCACTGATGGCCAAAACGTTTGCCCTTCAGGGCTTTGGCCTTATCGTGCCGATGATCAGTTATTTTGGCGCTGTTGTCATCGTATTGGTTCTACACATGACCGGCACGCTGATGATTTTGCTAAGAACCCTGGGGCGCGTAAACGTATTCACCTTTCTCAAAAAGATGCGTGCAGCGCAAGTGTTTGCCTTTAGCACCTCAAGCTCTAACGCGACCATTCCTGTCACGCTGCGTAGCGTAGAAAAACGCCTGGGGGTGGACAACTCTACGGCCTCGTTCGTCGTGCCCTTTGGCGCCACCATCAATATGGATGGCACAGCCATCATGCAGGGTGTTGCGACTGTGTTCATCGCCAACGTCTACGGAATTGAGTTGGGGCTCACCGGTTATCTCACTGTTGTCTTGATGGCGGTATTAGCCTCTATTGGCACTGCGGGTGTCCCCGGTGTTGGCCTGATCATGCTGGCCATGGTGTTAAATCAAGTCGGCCTACCAGTTGAAGGCATCGCCTTGATCATGGGCGTCGATCGCCTATTGGATATGATGCGTACTGCGGTGAACGTAACCGGTGATGCAGCAGTCACAACTATCGTTGCACGTTCAGAGAAAAGCATCGATATGGACACCTATAACAACCCAGAAGCCGGGATTGTTGAAGAGGTACATTTGCCGCACGGTAAAACATCCGCGTAAAAAAAGCCCCCGAGGCATCTGCGCTCGGGGGCTTAATTTCGAAACTGTTTAACAAAAATCAGCCAGCGGCTCTCTTAGGCTCAATCACCTGCTCTTGAGTCAGCTCTCTTTCAACACGTAGCAGATATTCAACCAGTTCACGATCACTAATATAGGAACGCGTTCCTTTACCTGGCTGAAAGGTAACTTGTTTATCCAATAAGGCCCTTCTACGTTCAAGACTGTCACACATCATGATGCGCACCCTCCTTGCTCTAAATGTACTTGCCCCCATTCCATGTATAACATTCTAGATCCGCGTTATACATTTTGCAACAATGTTATACACTCCGTACGACATGGAACTACTTAGATATTTCTGGAAAAGCTTTACTACTGATAACTCTTTTGAACACCCCTTACTTAATATTTAGCGGCTACCAATGAAAACTCAACAGCAGAATCTCCCCTGATTTCTGCATGGAATTTCCCGATAAATAAAGTAGGTTATTTAGTTTTAGACAAAACGCATGGAAAGATCAACCGCCCTTACATGCTTAGTCAAAGCACCGGTTGAAATAAAATCGACACCTGTTTCAGCGAGGCTGCGTAACCCCTCTAGCGAGACATTACCAGAGACCTCCAGATTGGCCTTGCCGCGATTAAGGGCAACCGCTTCACGAATCTGGTCGAGTGAAAAATTATCTAACATGATGATATCTGCATCAGCATCCAGCGCCTCATGCAGCTCTTCGAGGCTTTCCACCTCTACTTCAACGAAACGGCCTTGTGCATAAGGGCGTACTTTTTTAACCGCATCGGTAATCGATCCTGCTGCCAAGATATGGTTCTCTTTGATCAAAACACCGTCATACAGACCATGACGATGGTTATGACAACCACCACAGCGCACTGCATATTTTTGCGCATCACGCAGACCGGGAATGGTTTTACGGGTATCAAGAATTTTCACATCCAGCCCGGCAACCGCGTCAGCGTAACATTTAGCTTCGGAGGCAACACCAGAAAGCGTCTGCAAAAAATTCAACGCAGTGCGTTCTCCTGTCAACAGTGCACGCGCTGCACCATAAACACGAAACAGTTCCTGATCCGCTGGAACAAAGTCACCATCCTTCACTGTCCATTCAACACGCACACGTGTATCGAGCTGTTTGAATACCTCGTTCACCCACTCCACACCACAAATGACTGCATCTTCGCGGTTAATCACGTACGCCTCTGCCATTGTATCTTCTGAAATCAGTGCCGCGGTCAAATCACCACTGCCAATATCTTCACTCAGGGCAACACGTACGTTTTCAGCAATGTTTGTAGGTAACTGCATTTAATCCAAGCTCTCAATAATCTCTTTCACAAATGGAATGGTCAGGCGGCGCTGTTCGACCAACGACCTCTCATCCAGTGTAGTCAATAATTCAAATAGTGCGCTCATGTCGCGCAAGTAATGGCGCAGCAAATAACGTCCCACTTCTTCGCTCAACTCAAATCCCCTCTGATCTGCTCTTTGCTGCATGGCGGCGAGTTTTTTCTCATCATCCAAACCGTGAAGTTGAAACACCAGCCCCCACGCTAAACGCGAGCGAAGATCCGGCAATTTAATCGGTAACGAGGCTAATGGCAGGGCCGCCGCGAAGAGCAACACGCCTTCGCCTTGATCACGCATGCGATTGTACAAATGAAACAGCGCAGCCTCCCACTCGACATCACCGGCAATCGCTTCAAGATTATCCACGGTCACCAGAGAGACCTGCTCCATTCCCTCTAACATCTCAGGCGCCAAGCCGGGCTCACCCAGTGGTAAATACACCGAGCGCTCCCCGCCGATACTCATGGCATTGCAGGCAGCCTGCAACAGATGGCTTTTACCAACAGCATCGGCTCCCCACAGGTAAATAAATCGCTCATCACCACCTGTGCAAGCATGACAAATAGCCGCAACGGCCTGAGAGTTCTCACCGGCGACGTAATTATCAAACGTAGCAGACTCTCGTAGCCAGATGCCAAGCGGTATCTGCTTCATTGGGGATGATTTAAACATGCTTAGCTTTTGAGTTCTGGCTTTGGCACAGACTCTATTTGCGACGACGGAGTCACTTGCCCCTCTACTTGGCCACTCTTTTCCTCTGCGGCAATAGAGGTATTTTGCACCTTTTCTTGTTTCTCAGCAGGTTGGGGTTCAGCGGCTTTGGGCGGTTTTAAATGCTTGCGGCCATAAACTTCACTCTCGATATATTGCTCGTGAGCATGGCGCAACAGCACCATAATTACTGCAGCGACAGGCAGCGCAATCAACACCCCAACAAAACCAAACAACTGCCCACCTGCCATTACAGCGAAGATAACAGCAACAGGATGCAAGCCAATTCTGTCACCCAACAGGTAAGGAGTTAACAGAAACGACTCTAATAACTGCCCAACACCAAATACCATCAGAATATAAACAAGGTGAATCGCATCCTGAAACTGCATTACTGCGGCAATCCCTGCGACCAGCACGCCTAAAATGAATCCCAGATAAGGCACAAAACTGACCAGCCCGGCCCCCATACCGATCAGCATCGCCATATCAAGCCCGACGATCCATAGACCAACAGAATAAACCGTTCCCAGAGACACCATCACCATTAACTGGCCGTGCATAAAGGCACCCAGTACCCCGTCACAATCTTTTGCCAAACGAACAGAGCGCTGCTCAAAACGTGCCGGGATCAGTTCATGGATACGCGCAACGAGAATGTCCCAATCACGTAACAGGTAAAAAGTCAGCACA
>JBNKYV010000083.1:0-8870 GCA_050301075.1 Gammaproteobacteria bacterium | reverse complement strand
CAAGGCGAACCAGCTGCAGCACGCCATCGTTCGCTTTGGCATGTCACGGACGAAGGGCGCAATATCGATGCCGACACTGAACTAAAAAGGGCCAAACGCCAGGCAGACCTGCTCAAACGTCTGCAAAGCGCCGCCGACGGACTCACCGCCGACCAACTCTCCGAACTGCCCAGTAACTGGACAGACTCCATGGCTGCACTGGTCAAAAAGGGCTGGGCGACGGTAGAGCAGATTCCCAGTTTAAGCATGGGAAGCGGCACAACACCAAACCGCCCGGAACTAAACGAACAACAGGCCGATGCCGTCAATGCTATCTGCGAGTATCGTAATCAATTCAAGTCTTTTCTCCTTGATGGTGTTACCGGCAGCGGCAAGACAGAGGTCTATCTACGCGCGATTGAAGCAGTACTGGAGAATGAACAACAAGCCCTGGTACTGATCCCCGAAATCACCCTCACCCCGCAATTGGTGGAACGTTTTCGCCAGCGCTTTGATGTGCCCATTGCCGTTCTCCACTCGGCGCTGAATGATCGCGAACGACTCAACGCCTGGCTATATGCCGCCAGCGGTGAGGCACGCATCGTCATTGGCACCCGTTCGGCTATTTTCACGCCGTTAAAAACACCCGGCATCATTATTATCGACGAAGAGCACGATCCCTCTTTCAAACAACAGTCCGGCTTTCGTTACTCTGCACGAGATCTGGCAGTGATACGCGCCCATCAGCAGAACATTCCCGTGGTACTGGGTTCGGCCACGCCATCATTTGAAAGCATGCTCAATGTGCAAAATGGCCGCTATCAGCATCTGCCGCTACCCATGCGTGCGGGCTCATCCAAGCCTCCACAGATTTCATTACTCGATGTGCGTGGCCAACAGATGGAAGACCAGATCTCGCAGCCGTTGATCCAGCAGATGCAAAAGCACCTCGATGCGGGCAACCAAGTGATGCTGTTTCTCAATCGTCGCGGCTTTTCGCCCACGTTGATCTGCCACGAATGCGGCTGGATTGCCGAGTGCAAACGTTGTGACACCCACATGACGCTACACCTGCATAAACGCCAGGTACACTGCCACCACTGCGGCAGCCAACGGCCAGTGGCATTTCAATGCCCTGCCTGTGGTAGTAGTGATCTGCGACCGGTCGGCAGTGGCACGGAACGTATCGAAGAGGCATTGGCGCAACATTTTCCCAACCACAAGGTCACACGGATCGACCGCGACTCCACTCGGCGCAAAGGCAGTTTGGAAGGCAAGCTGGATGACATCCATAGCGGCGAGAGCAATATTCTCATCGGCACACAGATGCTGGCCAAAGGGCACCATTTTCCCAACGTCACATTGGTAGGCATTCTCGATGGCGACCAGGGGCTGTTTGGTATCGACTTTCGCGCCAGTGAACGCATGGCGCAACTTATCGTACAGGTCTCTGGCCGCGCCGGTCGTGAAGAGAAACAGGGCCACGTGCTGATCCAGACTCATCACCCGGATAACCCACTACTGCATCTGCTTTGCTCGAAGGGTTATCACGCCTTTGCCAAAGCCGCACTAAAAGAACGAGATGTGGCACAACTGCCGCCATACAATCACATGGCACTGCTGCGCGCCGAAGCCAATCAATCGCTACCGCCAGAAAGCTTCCTTGAATCGGCACGCCTACTGGGCGAAAGCATCAACATCCCCGAGGTCGAACTCTACGGCCCCATGCCCGCCCCCATGGAACGCCGCGCAGGCAAATACCGCGCACAACTGCTACTGCAATCAACACAGCGCGCCAACCTTCATCGCCTGCTGGATCAGTGGGTGGTACAACTCAACTCACTGCCAGAAGCTCGCAAAGTGCGCTGGTCGTTGGATGTTGATCCAGTAGACCTGATTTAACACAAACCACTGCGAATATTTGCATTCCCGCCCCCGGAAAAGAGATAATTGCCGACCGAATTATTGAGCCCTCCGTTAGGAACACTTCTCTACATGAAACACCATCTTGAGCAACTGATTACTGGCGCTATTGAACAACTGCAAGCAAACGGCGATCTGGACAAAGAGATCAGCCCAAAACTGTTGGTAGAACGCACCAAAGACCGCAAGCATGGCGACTTCGCCTGCAACATCGCGTTGATGCTGGCCAAAATAGCCAAATGCAAACCACGCGATCTGGCGGAAAAAATCGTTGCCGCGCTGCCAAGCTCAGATCAGGTTTCCAAAGTGGAGATTGCTGGCCCCGGCTTTATCAATTTTTTCCTCACTGAAGATGCCTACCACCAAGTGGTCAAAACCGTGCTGGAACAGAAAGAGCTGTTCGGTAAAAGCAATATTGGTGAAGGCAAACCCGTTCAGGTGGAATTCGTATCTGCCAACCCAACTGGCCCACTACACGTAGGCCACGGCCGTGGTGCCGCTTATGGCGCAACCGTCGCCAACCTGTTGCAAGCGGTGGGTTACAACGTACATCGCGAATACTATGTAAACGATGCTGGTCGCCAAATGGACATTCTGGCTGCCAGCGTGTGGCTGCGTTACCTGGAAAAATGCGGTGAAGAGTTCACCTTCCCCAGCAATGGTTACAAAGGTGACTACGTACTCGACATCGCCGACGCCCTGCACAAGCTTCACAACGATCAATACCACTGCCCAGCAGACAAAGTATTCGCCGATGTCACGCCAGATGAACCACAAGGTGGTGACAAAGAGAAACACATCGACGATTTGGTATCCAACGCCAAAGCACTGCTAGGCGAAAAAGGCTATCGCGATGTCTTTGATATTGGCTTGAACACCGTACTGGATGACATTAAAGAAGACCTGGAAGAGTTTGGCGTTACTTACGACGAATGGTATTCAGAACGCTCACTGACAGACAGCAACGCCGTTGGCCGTGCAATTGAACGCTTGAAAGAGAGCGGCCACGTGTACGAACAAGGCGGTGCATGGTGGTTCCGCTCCAGTGACTTTGGTGATGAAAAAGATCGCGTAGTTGTGCGCGACAATGGTCAAACCACTTACTTCGCATCCGACATTGCTTATCACATGGATAAACTGGAGCGCGGTTATGATCGCGTTATCGATGTATGGGGCGCAGACCACCACGGTTATGTACCACGCGTTAAAGCAGCACTGGAAGCACTGGGTGACGATCCATCCAAACTTGATGTATTGCTGGTGCAATTCGCCATTCTTTACCGTGGTGGCGAACGCGTACAAATGTCGACACGTTCTGGCTCTTTCGTCACGCTACGCGAACTGCGTGAAGAAGTGGGCAACGATGCTGCACGTTTCTTCTACGTGATGCGCAAGTGTGAACAACACATGGACTTTGATCTGGACTTGGCAAAATCACAATCCAATGACAATCCTGTGTACTACATTCAATACGCTCATGCGCGCGTATGCAGCGTATTCCGCCAAATGGCTGAAAAAGGTTTTAGCTACGACGAAACCAACGGCCTGAACAATCTCAACGTTTTGAGCGAAGAGCATGAAACCAGCCTGATGGTAAAACTGTCACGCTACCCGGAAATTCTGGAAGCAGCTGCGCTAAACGAAGAACCACATCAACTGGTTCACTACCTGCGCGAACTGGCAAACGAGTTCCACACCTACTACAACGCGCACCAGTTCCTGGTAGAAGACAGCAATGTGCGTGACGCACGCCTGAGCTTGATTACGGCAACACGCCATGTAATCCATAACGGCCTGATCCTACTGGGCGTTTCATCACCAGAGGCGATGTAAGCAAATTCGATGACTCGCGATTACAAGGACGTACCACGCAGCACCAATGAGCGACGCAAAAAAGAGCGTCGCAAAGTTAGTAAAACAAACTCATCAACTCGCAAAGAGACCAAACGCACACCCGGTTGGGTGATGCTTTTGGCTGGCGGCTGTCTTGGTGGCGCCGTTGTTGGCGGCGTGATGTTCGCCATCAACAAATTTGGCGCGGACAACGCCACACCCGAAATAAAGATCACCACGACTGAAAAACCTGCAACCACTAGCAAACCCAAAGCGAACAACACGGCCGAAACCGAAGCGGACGACGAACAACGCTTCGACTTCTATACGCTACTGCCTAAGCTAGAAGTAATTATTCCGGAAAGCGAAATCCGTGAAGAGCAGGCAAAACTAAAACCCAAAGAAGATGTTGCCTACATGATTCAGGTAGGATCGTTTCGCAACTTTGTCGACGCCGACTCGCTTAAAGCACAACTGGCATTTTTAGGTATCGAAGCGGATGTAGAAGCCATCTCCAGCAAAGGAGAAACATGGCACCGCGTTCGTGTTGGGCCATTTAAAGAGAAGCGTGAATTAAACCGAATTCGTAATCGTTTGCATAGCAACGACATCAACACGATGCTGGTAAAAATACGCCCCAGCGCTCAATAGCTAAGTAGGACAGATAAAATAAAACCCTATCAAGTACTCTTAATACTCGATAGGGTTTATTTTACGTAAGTTTTGCAAATGTTCAGGGATAGTATCCCCCCCGAGCAGTCACCCGAAATTATAATGCTTTTTGACCGCTGTGCGCACCTCCCACGTGCAAGACATGCCTGCGGGGAATGTCACCAGGTCACCTTTGCCCATCCGTACCGGTGCTCCGCCATCTGGAGTGACCACCACATCGCCCTCCAGGAAGTAGCAGGTTTCTGATGAATCGTAGGTCCAAGGGAAAACAGAGGCCTCTTTTGTCCAGACTGGCCAGCCAAATACACCTTTGGCTTCCACTGTGCCATGCTCGGCCTGGCGTTGAATCTTAATTTCTGACATTACGTTTATCTCTTAATGCAATTCTAATCTTCGTGATAGGTATAGCCTTGCAGACCTGCCTGCAACTCATCCATAAACACTTGGCGCTCCTGCTCAGACAAATCACTTTGCTGCAATTTGTTTTCATACGATGCCACCAGTTCGTTTGAATCGAAGTGAACATACGCCAACAGTTCATCAACCGTATCGCCGTACTCAGGTTGAGAAAAGCGATAACCATCTTCCGTTAACTCGACATCAACCGAATCCGTATCACCAAACAAGTTGTGCATATCGCCCAATGTCTCCTGATAAGCACCGACCAACATCATGCCCAACAAGTAAGGTTTATCGTGTGAGTAATCGTGCAGTGGCAAGGTTGTTTCCAAACCTTCGTTATCCACATACTGATCAATACGACCATCAGAGTCACAGGTAATGTCCTGTATCACAACACGACGTTGTGGCTTCTCATTTAAACGATGTAAAGGCATGATAGGAAAGATCTGCTCAATTGCCCACACATCCGGCAATGACTGGAACAACGAAAAATTGCAGAAATATTTGTCTGCCTGTTTTTCATTTAACTCTTCAAGCAATTCGCGCTGTGCACGTATAGCAGGATTAAGGCGCGCTTTTACTTTGGCGCTAATCGCAAAATAGAGCTGCTCGGCCTTGGCGCGCTGTTCCAGATTAAGCAGACCGTGGTTATACATGTCCTGCGCCTGTTGCAACCAATGTGCAGCATCGTGATAGGCCTCTACAGGAGAGCCTACATCGGATTGCGACAACACACCCCAAAGATAATGAATCACTTGCGGATCATTTTTTTCATCCAGTGCTTCAATATCATTGCTTTCAGGCACCACATCGCTATCGATTACATTGGTAATCAATACGGCATGATGAGCCGTCAATGCGCGGCCCGATTCTGAAATCAACATTGGCTCTGACAAATTCTTTTCTGCACATACAGCAGATAACGCATGTACAACATTGTGTGCATACTCTTTAACGCTGTAGTTCATGGAACAATAACTGCGCGAACGTGTACCTTCGTAATCGATACCCAAACCACCACCGACATCGACATAGTTGATGGTCACACCCAAGGCATGTAACTCAGCGTAGTAACGCGCTACTTCTCCCATGCCGCGTTGAATATCACGGATATTGGCGATTTGCGAACCCAAGTGGCAATGCAACAACTGCAGCGTTGAAACCTTATCAGCTGCACGCAGCTGTTTAATGGCATCCAATACCTGGTTAGCAGTCAAACCAAACTTGGATTTTTCGCCACCCGTGTTTTGCCACTTGCCCGCACCGATTGAAGCAAGGCGCACACGAATGCCCAGCAACGGTTCTACATTCAATTTGGCTGATTCATCCAACACAATCTGCAATTCAGAAAGCTTTTCGATGACGATAAAAACACGATGCCCCAAACGCTGACCAATCAGTGCCAGGCGCACATATTCACGGTCTTTATAACCGTTACAGACAATCACGCCCCCCGGCTCAGACAAGGCCATCACGGCCATCAATTCAGGTTTACTGCCCGCTTCCAGGCCAATACGACCAGCGCCATGTTTGCAGATGTGCTCAACCACTGTGCGCTGCTGGTTAACCTTGATAGGGTAAACCGCCGTATACCCACCGCTGTACTCTTCTTCTCGCATCGCCTCATCAAAGGCGTTGCACAGGGTGGTGACGCGATCTTGCAGAATATCGGTAAAGCGCAGTAGCACGGGCAGAGATAACTTATGCTGCCCCATCTGCTGGGTCAGCTCATAGACATCGATACCCGCCTTGCTTCTGTCGCGGTCGGGATACACAGCCAAATGCCCTTTTTCATTAATATCGAAATAGCCACCGCTCCAGTGGTCAACATTGTAGGTAGTGCGGGCTTGATCGATATCCCATTGCATAGGCTTTGTGCTCACAAATAAATCACTTGAATACAGAAATATTGGCGATATTATAGGCCAGTTTTCTATATTAAAGTCCTAGGATTTATCTAGGTACTTTCTACATTTGCAGGAGATTTACCCATGGCGCTGGACACCAACTGGTTCACCGAAATCCACCAGAATGCAGGTTCTGCATTTTCGCTGGAGATTAAAGGCAAAATTGATGAGGTGCAGACCCCTTTCCAGCACATCGAGATGTATGACACTACTACCTTCGGCAAGCTAATGATCATCGATGGTTGCACCATGGTCTCCACCCGTGACAACTTCCTCTACCACGAGATGATGACTCATCCAGCGCTATTCACCCATCCAAACCCTAAAAAGGTGCTGATTATCGGTGGCGGCGACTGCGGTACGCTGCGCGAAGTGCTCAAGCACTCAACAGTCGAAAAAGCCTGGCAGGTAGATATTGATGAGCAGGTCACACGCATGGCGGAGAAATACTTCCCCGAGCTATGCGAATCTAACAACGACCCACGCGCCGAGCTACTGTTTATTGATGGCATCAAATGGATTCAAGACGCCGAAGAGGGCAGCCTGGATCTCATCATCGTGGATAGCACCGACCCAGTTGGCCCGGCCGAAGGTTTGTTTGGCGAGGCCTTTTATCGTGACTGCGTGCGCGCTCTGAACAAAGAGAACGGCATGCTGGTACAGCAAAGCGAATCTCCCCTGCTACACCTGGAGCTGATGCAAGCCATGCAAAAAGCGATGGAAGATGCAGGTTTTGAAAGCACGCAAACCATCTACTTCCCGCAACCACTGTACCCAAGCGGCTGGTGGAGCGCGACGATGGCAGGCGCTAAAGCGACACTGAGCAGTTTCCGTGAAGAAGATGCTGCTAACAAAGCATTCCCAACGGCTTATTACAACGTTGATATCCACCGTGGTGCGCTGGCGCAGCCTGAATTCTGTAAAGAAGCAGGCCTGGCCCTGAAATAATCCCGCCAGACAATCCAGCTGCGGTTTCAATTTAGAAACCGCAGCAAACTCCTTCCCTATTCATCCCCACGACTACTACCTCAACTACTACTTTCGAGTAGTTGCATCTTATCTCTCGAAATGAAATAGTTATTCAAATCAATTACGTAATTTAGCTAGCTCTAAATAAGCGCATTAAAAGAGCAGTTCATATTATGTCTGCCATCAAAACAAGAGGCTCATCACCTCGACATAACGCACAGGCGGACAAGGGAGTCCATGGCGCCCATTAACACTCACGCGAAGGCAGTGTTAACAAGCGCAAATAGAAACAAGGAGTGGGGTATGCGTTATCCAAAACCTATTGCAGTATCTGCTATCTGTTGCAGCATACTGCTTGCATCGTGCGGCGGCACAGACAACAACGTTGAATCAGATATTAATGTCGACCGGGAGTTTGATGCCCGCTTTGCACCCGCCGACAGCGTCATACCGTTCCCCTCGAATCTTCTATTTAGCGGATCGGCCGATGCCACACTCAACATTCCTGTAGCAGATGCCAACGATTATTCAGATCCTCAGGTTGCACTAAATACATTGGATGGTTTTTCCACCATCGCCCCTATTACGACAACCTTTGGCTCCGCTATTGATAGCGCCACACTCAACGCGCAGACCGTACATATGTATGAAGTGACACTCTCAGGCGTAGCCGGTGCAGTCACCGGAGTGGTACGTGAGCTGACCTACGGTACTGAGTTTGTCGCCAGCGTCTCCACCGTTGATAGCACCGGCAAAACACTGGTCATTAGCCCACTGACACCACTCAAAGCGAAAAGCCATTACATGGCTGCACTGACACGCGGCATTCAGGCCACCGACGGCAGTCTGGTTGCAGCCGATGCCACCTACGTATTCACCAAGAGCACTACACCACTGATTGATGGCAGCAACGTTAGTCAAACACCTGCTCTCACTGATGCCGAAGCACAAGCACTGGAACCGCTGCGGGTACTGACCAACTACCAAGAAGCTGCGCTGGCAGGGCAAGGCATTAGTAGTGATTCTGTCGTGTTGAGCTGGACGTTTTCCACCCAATCCATTGGGGATGTGCTAACAACCGTGCATACAAATGCGACAGGCACTGCTGCTGGACTTACACTAATTGGAGACACAGGAGCATTACTTGGCGCAGGCGCAAACCTGGCCAACGTGTACGCCGGCACC
>JBNKYV010000082.1:0-3055 GCA_050301075.1 Gammaproteobacteria bacterium | reverse complement strand
AATCCCATCATCACTAATGGCCACAATACCATCAGCCACCACATCAACAATCGCCTTCTGTCGGGTTTCGCTCACTCTGATCTTATGCTTCAGATGAAAGCGTTGAACAACACCCACCATAATGACGAACAGAATAGAGATACAAATGGATATCGACGTTATCACTGTCGCCAGCGTATAAGTTGACCATGCGTCAACCGGAAACGCTATCTCTGCCTGAGAAGAAAAAGTATATATCGCGGCCATAGCAGTATAGTGTGTGCCCGCAACAGCCCCGCCCATCACAAATGAAGACAAAGCGAGTCGCACAGGGGCTATCCCCCGGCCTACAGCCGTAGAAAACGCCCATCGTTTCAGTGCCAATGCTGCAGCGGAAAACAAAACAGCGATAACAATTGATAACACAAAGAGAACAGGGGTATATCGCATCACGCCATCCATGCGCATAGCAGCCATACCTATATAGTGCATCAGCCCTATTCCGCCCCCCATCAACAAACTACGCAACAACACTGTACGCATGGTCACTTGATGCTTATAGCCATTATGCAATACCACTGCACTGGCAAAAATCGCAGGCACGACAGAGATAACGGTTATCGTCACATCATAGCGAACAGGGATCGGCAACCCATACGCCAGCATACCGACAAAATGCATAGACCATATACCAAGCCCCAAACTTAGCGCACCAATAACGCGCCACAACAAAGCTTCGCGAAGAGAACTAGAGAACTGTATTCGTGCGGTTGCCAAGAAAGCAGCATATGCAGCCACTACAGCAATCAACACAGACATAAAAACCAGGCCAACATCATAGGAAACAGCCAACGCAGTTGTTAAGTCTCTGTCCGGTTCAACAAAAGCCAGATGATTCATTAACGATGCCAAACTAAACCCTCAACCATCCACACTACTCATCACCTGCAAACCGGGAAAAACAAATATAAAAGCAGGTTCCTTCGCCTTCTGCCGATTCGACATCAATCGAGCCACCCTGCTTTTCTACCAATGTTTTGGAAATAGATAGCCCTAAGCCAGTCCCACCGACCTTTCGAGTGTCAGTGCTATCAGCTTGAGTAAACTTCTCAAACAATGACGCCTTAAAGGCCTCAGAAATACCACAACCAAAATCACGCACATATATACAAACGTGCTCATCCCTATTTGCCACACCGATTTCAACCACCGACCCTGATGGTGAAAACTTAGCTGCATTCGACATCAAATTACTCATTACCTGGGAGAGGCGATCGGGATCTACATATATGCGCGCGTCATCGTCCCGCTCGATAACTTCAAACTTCACGTCATACTGAACACCATAGGTTGCATTCTCTTCCACGGCCTTTTCAATAAAGGGCATTACATCAACCTGAGTACACGCAATCTTTAACTTGCCTGACTCTATCTTCTGAATATCGAGAATATCGTTGATCAACAGCAACAGTCGCGCAGTGTTACCATCCGCTATATCCAACAAAGGCGCAGCACTAGCAGGCATCTCCCCCACTACTCCACCTTTTATCAAACCTAACGCCCCTTTGATGGAGGTCAATGGCGTGCGAAGCTCATGACTTACCGTAGAGATAAATTCATTTTTCAGTTTCTCGCTTTTAATGCGCTCAGTCACATCCCGAATAACAACGGTATAAAGTGCCTCACCCGCTGACTCCCCTTCGTTGATAGAAACCTCTATAGGAAACGCAGAACCATCAGAGCGATAGCCGCGGCGAAAATCCTCACCTTCATGTGTTGCTCCTACCTCTTCGCTAAGATTCCCCACGAAGCGAGCCATCATCTGACCAATCATTTCGTGCTCCGAGTAACCAAACATACGTTCAGCTGCGTTATTTGCACTCTGTACTTGACCACTAGCCGTTGTGGTCAGCACAGCATCGGACATGGTTCTAAGAATCGCTTCGTGCAAACTCTCGCGCTCTTTCAACGCAATTCCACGCTGCTCTGCTTGCGCTTCCAGAGAAGCATTCAAGTCTTTCAACGCTTCCTGTCCCTCTTTCACTTTTCCAATCATGTTTTTAAACGCACGAGCCAACACACCCAACTCATCACGACGCGAGACAAAGCGATTGATCGTTAACTCACCATCATCTTCATAATTGTTTAATGCTCGAGCGATATTATTCAAAGGTGAAGTCAAGCGCAGCGCAAACACCAAAGAGAGAGCACCGCCAAACACAACCAAAATAATAACCAGATACAGAGAACGTGCTAATGCCTCGCTCTGCTTCTCGACCAGACGTTGGTAATTTTCTCTAACAACCACCACCATTGGATCACGAACACCTTTACCTTCTAGAGCAACACGCTGAAACACATAGAAATAGCGCTGACCATCCTGCTCTACTTCAATCGACTTTTGTTGCCAGGGAGTATCACTCAAAAACAATGATTGACTTTGCGGAACATCCTGCTGAATTTGATGCGGTTGACCGAATAAAAAACCAAATGTTTTTTCCAACTGAGGGTGCGCCAAATAATCACCCAACTCATTTGTAACAAACACATCTTGATTACGAACGGCAAACGTCCTGAGAAATTCGTCCAGTTCATGCCCTACTTCGTAGTTAACAACAACCATTCCAATTGGACGCGTTCTATTCTCGCGAAACACAGGTATAGCCACCCGTAAAATCACCTGACGAGGATCAACGATAACGCCGTGCTCACGATTCAAATCAATCTGCGAGATATATAACTCTCCTTCACTCTTCGCTAACGTGCGCTGAACATATTCGCGACCGCTTTTATCCTGTAATTCACCGAGAGTAACGATGCGCGTGTCGCCGCCATAGCTATCACGCTCAACGCGAATCTCTTCTCGTCCATCCGCATTCAACAACCGTAGTTGTAGATATGATTTGTTTACATCCAGCAGGGCCGCAAAATCATCCTCAACATCTTGGCGAATCTTTTCCTGAGAACGATCCACCTGCATCCCGGCAATAAAACGCCTCAAACTACTGGTTTTCAGCACCAAACGGATGTTTTTCTCTACCCCCTCAATATCAGAAACAAACTCCGCTGCCTTTTC
>JBNKYV010000081.1:0-7004 GCA_050301075.1 Gammaproteobacteria bacterium | reverse complement strand
GAAGTTAATGCCGTGCGCCTTCTCCACCACCGACTTATCCAGTACGAAGTGACAAATCAAACGAGTGATCACCTCGCGACGCAGTTTGTCATCAGCGCCCAGTTCCACACCACGGAACACAGCCAGTTTATTTGCGTCGATGGCGGCGTAGTAATCATCCAGCTCTTTCAGGTTCTGCGCGTAGGAATCACCGACCATACCGATAGAGGTGGAACCGATACCGATAAGGTCGCAATCGGCGTGAGTGGAGTAGCCCTGGAAGTTGCGATACAGGGTGCCGTCACGCTGGGCCACGGCCAGCTCATCGTCAGGCTTGGCAAAGTGATCCATACCGATGTAGACATAACCCGCCTCTTTCAGGCGCTCATTGGTCATCTGCAGGATATCCAGCTTTTCTGACGCTGATGGCAGATCATCTTCATTGATACGGCGCTGCGGCGGGAACATGGTTGGCAGATGCGCATAGTTAAAGATAGACATACGATCTGGATCAACTGCCAGAACGCGATCCAGCGTTTTACTGAAACCATCAACTGACTGGAACGGCAGGCCGTAAATCAGGTCGATACTGATCGATTTGAAACCCTCTTTGCGCGCATTGCTCAGCGCTGCCATCGTCTCTTCTTCAGTTTGAATTCGATTAACCGCTTTTTGTACGCGCTCGTCAAAATCCTGCACCCCCAGACTCATGCGATTGAAGCCCAGCTCTCGCAGCAGCCTGACGGTCTCTTCGTTCACTTCGCGCGGATCGATCTCGATGGAGTACTCACCAGTATCATCATCGTGCAGTTTGAAGTGCTTGCGAGTTTCCGCCATCAGTTCACGCATTTGATCATGACTGATAAAGGTTGGCGTGCCGCCGCCCCAGTGCAACTGATCTACCATACGTTCACCATCAAACAGTTCAGCCTGCATGGCCAGCTCTTTGTATACGCGATCCAGATATGGCTGTGCACGACTGCGGTCTTTTGTCGCAATCTTGTTACAGGCACAGTAAAAACAAACGGTATCGCAGAACGGAATATGGAAATAGAGCGAAAGCGGCTGCTTTCCTTCGTTTGTTTGCTTGGCAATACGGCGGTATTCGTCTTCATTCAGGCCGTCATGAAACTGAACAGCCGTCGGATATGAAGTGTAGCGAGGGCCTGATTTGTCATAACGTTTAATCAGGTCCAGGTCGAAAACTAAGGATTGATCCACAACAAACTCCCGAGATAGCTAATCGATCTATTATATAGAGAATATACAATCAGGGCACTCTTTGATGCCCTGACATAGATCAAGCAGACCAAAACAGATCGATAAGCACTTGTTTATTATAATTTTATTGTCTAACACCCACCAAAACAGGCGCTTTGGCGGGATACTGCTTGTTTAACCGAGCGCCGCAATAAATTGCGGGCGGTATTCACGCAATGTTTCTGCGTGGAGCAAAAATACGCCATCACCACCGCGCTCAAATTCCAGCCAGATGAATGGAACATCGGGGAAACGCTCAACCAGGGCTGCCTCGCTATTACCCACCTCAACCACCAGCGTTCCGCGCTCACTGAGATAGTCCGGCGCCTCCGCCAACATGCGCACAGTAAAATCCAGACCATCATGACCAGATGCCAATGCCAGCTCTGGCTCTCTATGGAATTCTTCCGGCATGCCGGCCAAATCTTCTTCATCCACATAAGGAGGATTGGAGACAATCAGATCGTATTGACGATCTTTCAGTGCAGAGAACATATCACTCTCCACCGCTTCCACATGCCCAACCATGTCGTGACGCTCGATATTAATATTCGCAACATCCAGCGCGTCTTTAGAAATATCTGCCGCATCCACTTGCGCCCAAGGGAAGGCCATTGCCATGGCAATAGCAATACAACCACTGCCGGTGCACATATCCAGAATCATGTGCACATCTTCACTCTCAACCCACGGGGAGAACTGATTCTCGATTAACTCACCAATGGGGGAACGAGGAATCAGGACGCGCTCATCTACGTAATAAGGCAAACCACCAAACCAGGCCTCATTCATTAAGTAAGGCGCAGGCAGGCGCTCCTCAACACGCTTACGCAAAATTGCCTGCACTGCCTGCTTTTCACTATCGGTCAGACGACCGCTCATCAGCTCGGTTGGTAGTCCTGGCTTGAGATGCAAGGCGTGCAATACCAAAAACAGCGCCTCATCCACCGCATTATCGGTGCCGTGGCCAAAAAACAGCTCTGCTTCATTAAAACGGCTGGCGCCCCAACGAACAAAATCAGCAATCGTCTGCAATTGCAGACAAGAGTCATCCACTTGGTTACTCAAAGTAGTCCCTTTTTACAAAATTCGGAATTTAGGATTATTCAGGTACGTAGGCCGCAAATAGCGGCTCTAGCTCTTTGAGCAATTCTTCCACACGTAGCGAAAACATGCCAGAAAATACATCCCACTCTTTCATACACTGGGATACAACCTGGTCACCACTCTCTTTAAGGCGACCGACCAAAGCGGTATTCACCTGCTCCAGCTCACGATAGATTTGATGCAAATCCTCCAGACCACACTCAGCAGTCTGACCATTCTTTTGACGAAAATATTGCGCCAGCAGAAACATGGTGACAGAGCGAAACATCGTCTCTTTTTCAGAGGCAAGCGGATAGTGATACTTGGCAAGGGGTCGAAAAAACGAGGCATGCGGACAATCACTCGTCGCCATCAATAAACCAATAAATGAGCCCAGTGCTTTTTGCAAAGTCGTATTCTGAATAACAGCTCGACCAGAGGTGATGACCTGAAGTTTAACCGTCTCCAACAGATCCATCCCCCTGGCCTCTTCGACCAACTTATTCAATGATAAAGCAGCAGGGCAAAATGGGTGCTTATCTTCCTTGAGCGGGCAATTTGGACACTTGTGGCACTCAAGTTCAGACCACTTGGGAGGAATCGATGGTAACCAACCGACAGGCGCCAAAGAATCATTACGCATATGCAACTCAAGACTCTTTTTATTTCCATCAGGAAATATCAGAGTATATTGAATATGATTCATATCCATTCGACAACACTCCCTTTGCTTACAGGCACCTTAACTCAATGCATCTTCCACTGACACATAGTCATAACCCAAGGCTTCAGCCACCCCTTGATTGGTGACACGACCTTTATAAACATTCAAACCCTCTGCCAATCCTTTGTCTTCGCGCAAAGCGTCTTCACCCTTGGCGGCCAACTTCAGGGTATATGGCAACGTTGCATTGGTTAATGCCATTGTTGCTGTACGCGCACAGGCTCCCGGCATATTGGCTACACAGTAATGCACGACATCATCTTCTATATACATGGGATTTGAATGCGTCGTCGCACGTGATGTTTCAACACAACCACCTTGATCGATAGCAACATCAACAATCACCGAACCTTTCTGCATCCCCTTAACCATCTCGCGCGTAACAAGTTTTGGCGCCGCATGCCCAGGAATTAGCACAGAGCCGACAACCAAGTCGGCCTCCTCAACCAGTTCAGTTAACGCATGAGGTTCTGAATAACGTGTTTTCAATGCAGGGCCAAACAGGTCATCCAGCTGACGCAGGCGATTAAGATCACGATCAAGCACGGTCACATCCGCGCCCAACCCCAGTGCCATTTTCGCTGCTTCTGTACCAACGATACCGCCACCAATGATCACAACCTTGCCGCGCGCCACACCAGGCACACCACCGAGCAGCACGCCGCGCCCGCCATTAATCATCTGCAATCCCGTGGCACCAGCCTGAATAGCGATGCGCCCGGCCACCTCGCTCATTGGAATCAACAATGGCAATCGCCCATGCGAATCCGTAACCGTTTCATAGGCGACGCCGACCACTTTCTTTTCAAGAAGGGATTTGGTCTGCTCAGGGTCTGGCGCCAAATGAAGGTAAGTAAAAAGCAACTGCCCTTCCCACAACAACGCACACTCCGATGGTTGAGGCTCTTTGACCTTGACCACCATTGGGCAGGCATATACAGCCGCCGCGTCAGGCACCATATTTGCGCCAGCCGCTATATACATGTCATCGGTAAAGCCAATCACTTCACCAGCAGAGCTCTGAACATCAATGCTATGTCCTGCCTCTGTCAGCGCTTTCACACCTGCGGGGGTTAGTCCAACCCGAAACTCATGATCCTTAATTTCCTTTGGCACACCGATCTTCATAAATGCACTCCTGCATTAAAACGCAATAAATGAAAAACGATCAGATTTGCTCCCAAGCATCCCTAATCGTCTGAGCAAGAGTCATAGGATCAAACGGTTTAGCGATAACTTCAATAGCCCCCAGTGATTTAAAATGCTCAACTTCTTGGGGCTGCACTTTTGCAGTCATAAAAATAACCGGAGTTTCAACCAGTTCGGGGATTTTGCGCAATTCACCCAATGTAGTCGGCCCATCCATGCCAGGCATCATGACGTCCAGCAAAATTAAGTCGGGGCCAAATCCAACGGGGTCTTGTATGGCTTCTTCACCGGAAGAACATACCTTTAATTCGAACCCCCCAACCGTCTCCAGCGCAATCTTGGCGACCGCCTGAATATCCGGCTCGTCCTCTACATAGAGAATACGCTTCAATTCTTGTGTGCTCACGAATCTCTCCTGCTCTTTCCTAAGTGACCTGTTCTTCCTGAATCCTTTTACACGGCGCGCAGACCAATAATGGCCCGGCTAAAATACTCCACCACCCTAAGTTATCGACAGGTTTATAAAAAGGATTACTTTGAAATCAAAGTAGTTACGAAAGCATTAACAGCGAGAAAAAAAGACAATCCCAAAACAGCAATGACGGACAAGTGATTTCGGTTACAACCGACTATTTACCCCGTCTGGCGCGAAAGAATTTAGTGAGCATTTGACTGCATTCATCCTGCAATACACCACCTACGCACTCTACTCGATGGTTATAACGATCAGAGTTGAGCACATCAAACACACTACCCGCAGCACCGGTTTTGGGATCGTAAGCACCAAATACCACCCGCTTCACTCGCGCATGAATAATAGCCCCCGCACACATCGTACAGGGCTCTAGCGTTATATAGAGTGTTGTATCACACAGGCGGTAATTACCGATTAACTTACCTGCCGCGCGTAGCGCTTGCATCTCGGCATGAGCGGAAGGGTCGCACTCAATGATTGGGCGATTCCAGCCTTCGCCCAGAATCTGACCATCCTTAACCAAGACCGCCCCCACAGGCACCTCGCCTTCACGGCCAGCACGCTGCGCCAACTCCAAAGCATGGCGCATCCAGAAATGATCGGGGGATTCTAGGGTCTGTTGATGTTTCATTTGCGTCTCTGTTGCACCTGAAAATGTACCAATTAGTGGCGCAACGAGTGTGGTTTGGTTGCTCCAAATAAGCGAGGAGCAACGCTAAGTGGTGCATTTTCAGGCGCAACCCGAAGGGCTGGGCCCCCTTTTCCGTCTAACTGCGTTATCACTCGTTTATTTGGAGCAACCAAACCGCCCTCGTTCTGCCTGGTTAGACGAAAAAGGGAGCTCCAACAGTGACACAAATGAAACATCAACAGACCCTAGACTCGTCACAGGGAAAATGACTTGAAGATTAGAGAAACACCACCGAGAACCAAAATGCCAATTTTAGCGCTTTGGCACTGTATTTGGCTCTCAGCGGTCATTTTTATAGATTTATTCCCACTCAATGGTGCCAGGTGGCTTTCCAGTGATGTCATAAACAACACGGGAAATACCAGCCACCTCGTTAACGATGCGGCGACAAACGTGATCAAGAAAATCGTACGGCAGATGCGCCCAACGAGCAGTCATAAAGTCGATGGTTTCAACAGCACGTAGCGCCACTACCCACTCATAACGACGACCGTCACCTGTTACGCCAACAGACTTAACAGGCAGGAACACACCGAAGGCCTGAGAAGTTTTATCATACAGATCATTTTTGCGCAGCTCTTCGATAAATATATGATCTGCAAGGCGAAGTACATCTGCGTACTCTTTCTTAACCTCACCCAGGATGCGCACACCCAGGCCAGGCCCTGGAAATGGATGACGGTAAACCATGTCATACGGCAGGCCTAACTCAACACCCAGTTTACGTACTTCATCTTTAAACAATTCACGTAGTGGCTCCAGCAATTTCAGCTTCATATGCTCAGGCAAACCACCCACGTTGTGGTGAGACTTGATCACATGCGCCTTACCGCTCTTAGCACCCGCAGATTCGATTACATCAGGGTAGATTGTGCCCTGCGCCAGCCACTTGGCAGAAGTCAGTTTATTGGACTCTTCTTCGAAGATTTCGACGAATAAATTACCAATAATCTTACGTTTCTTCTCTGGATCGTTCTCACCGGCCAACGCATCAAGAAAACGCTGCTCGGCATCAACACGGATCACCTTCACACCCATGTGCTCTGCGAAGGTCGCCATCACCTGATCGCCCTCTTGATGACGCAACAAGCCGTTATCCACAAACACGCACGTCAGCTGCTCACCAATCGCCTTGTGCAGCAACGCCGCTACAACAGACGAGTCTACGCCGCCTGACAGACCAAGAATAACTTCGTCGGATCCTACTTGCTCGCGGATAGATACGATTGCATCTTCAGCAATGTTTCCTGGATTCCATGCAGAGCCACAGCCACAAATATCATGAACAAAACGCTCAATAATGCGCTGACCTTGACGAGTGTGAGTCACTTCGGGGTGAAACTGAACGCCGTAGAACTGCTTCTCTTCGTTGGCAATACCCGCCACAGGACATGAATCAGTAGAAGCCATCAGCTTGAAACCTTCAGGCATTTCGATCACGCGGTCGCCATGACTCATCCATACGTCCAGCATGCCGTAACCTTCTGGCGTGGTGTGATCTTCGATATCTTTCAACAAAGTAGTATGGCCGCGCGCGCGCACTTGCGCATAACCGTATTCATGGTGATCAGCATTCTCAACCTTGCCACCCATTTGCGCAGTCATGGTCTGCATGCCGTAACAGATGCCAAATACAGGTA
>JBNKYV010000080.1:0-5331 GCA_050301075.1 Gammaproteobacteria bacterium | reverse complement strand
AAGACAAATGAGTTAAATGCATCTGTGACGGATGTTATAAAAAAAGAGTTTGATAGTCGTTGGGTTGTTGTCCCCAAGGAAAGTTTTCCTATGTTGGAAACTGCTTTGCGGAAAGACCCCAAAGCGGAGATAAGAGCAGTTGGTCCTTACTCTATCCTATTTGAAATAATTGAAAATTAATATCTATTAGCAATGATTGGGCTGTATTGAGTGATGTGTTCAGCGGGGACCAAGGTATAACGCAGTCCCTTGCTGTATATCATCCGCTAATAGTGAGTGGTGTAGGGGTATTAAGTATTAGGGCTTTTGAAGGATTTGTTTTGATATAAAAAATTATTGTGCGGTTTTCGCAGGCATTAAAATCAATTTTTCTCCATTGATAATGGTATGCGTGGGTGACGCGCTACGTTTAATATTTTTGATGTTGCCAAATGTAATGGTCGCTGCCTTGGTCTTTTTGCTGTCATCGTTCGAAGTGGTGGTTGCAAACACGGATAGATAACCGCCAAGCTGTAGTAGTCGTAAAGTGACTTCCAGTGTGCGTGTTTCACTGCGTTTTAAATCATAAAAGCTCGTTTCAGTATTGGTGGATACCACCTCAATGCCTTGGTAAGGAGAAAGCTTGATGTCGAGTTGTTTGATGTCGCTTTGTGCTGTGAATGTCAGGGTGGCACTGAACTCGTCTCCTGCGCTGATGGTGTTTGGTTGAGTGCTGCTGATTGCTACTGGTGCAGATGGTTTGGCGCTAACCGTTGTGGAATTGGCGCACCCCATTAGCAGGCTGACAATGATGACTAGAATAAGTGGAATGTTCATGTTGTATATCCTTAACAGGCGCCAGGGTCGGCGCTTACGCTGACCTGAAAGGTGGCGTTGTAATAATAGCTGCCAATGGCAAAGCTCCATGTCTCATTGGCGGAAAAATTGCGGCTGTATTTTTCGGGTATAGCGAATCCCCATGTGTCTACATATATCACGCCCGGGGTGTAAATGATGACATCGGATGAGCCGTTCGCGGGCAGGGCATTTACGCTATAGCAACCTGACGCCGGCGCGGTGAACTTGAAAAACTGGCGATTGAGTAGTTTGTTTCTAAAGTCACCTAAGATGCCGGGGCCAAAGGTGTCATATGTTTGTAGTGTGTTGCCATTTATATCCTGCGTGACAGGAATTGAGTTAGTGATTGATGTGTAGAAGCGTTGCCCCACACCATCATATTCGTTGCCAGTGGCTATGTTTTCCGCTGCGGCAAGAGTGGTGATCTCGGTGCTATAGGCGCTGGCATTTTGTTTCAGGTGATGCAGAAAGGTAAACATGGTTGTTAGCGCAGGGCTATTTGCCACGCCATTTACAAGTGTTTCGTAGATAGGTTGGAAGCCAAGCGCAAGTGTTTCATCGTCATCGTTGCTGTCGTAGAGATCGTAGATGACTTCCTGTACGGAATTTTCTGAATAGTAACCGTCGTAAAACCGGCCGTTGGGCTCGGTGCTAGCATCGGATGTCTTATCTGCTTCTATGTTTTGGTAAAGGCCAGTTTGAGATTGTTGAGTACCAACGGTATCGATGTAGTTAACGTTGCCCATAATGATGGCGGACATTGCATCACTAAAACCTTCAGAGAAAGCTACCGTGGGATCAAGCAGGTCATCACTGCCGTGGTCGCCGCCGATGCTGTCTGTGCGGCTTAAGGCGTTTTCAAAATAGTGTGTCCACTCGTGGGCGATGACGTGGTGGTCATATTCATCTGTGTCGTTATTCGCTGCCCCCAGAATGTAAAGATCTCCTCCCCAGAAGTGAGATGTACCAATGTCGCCTGTGCTGTAGTTTGTGGAAGTTGATGGTTTGTTGTTTTCACTCCAATACACGTTGAGAGCCGGGAAGTTAACATTGCCATCAACAGATTTAATCAATTGCTGTGCCTGGTAAATAGTATCCAAAATGGCAAAAGGGGCTGCACTGCGGGTGGTTGAGTAGCTGCTGCCGTTCCATCCGGAACTGGCATTGAGATTCTGTGTAATGTTGCTGCTGGCTGTGTTGAGTTGGCCGATTAGCGTATATAACGCGTCGCTGCTTGTGTTGTCGCGGATATAGGTGTCTGGTGAAGTGGGGGTGCCTAAAGCCGCTTTGATAATGATTTTGACGGCGCTTTGCGCCGGAGCTGCAAAGCTGTACCCCCCAGTTGCACTAGTATTGTTACGTGCCAGCACATTGTTGTTTTGATCCCAAAGCTCGATGACTGCGCCTCGTATTGGTTTGTTTTGCGGTGAGCTGTAATCAATGCCGCCACTGACCAGCAGTGGGTAACCGGTGTAGGTGGCTGTGCCGGAGAGGGTTATTTCCGCACCTGATGTTGATGCGGGGGCTGAATCACCGGACCCGCCGCCGCAGGCAGTTAGGAATAAGAGTGGTAAAGCTGAAACGAGTATGTGGCCAAATCTGCGAGTGACATTCATATAATTGGTATACGGCGGTGTGTGATCGTGCGTTGGGTGGTGAGTCTATAGGATGCTTTGGTCGATTTCGACCCATACTTGGGTATTCGACACCCTTTGGCGCGGAATGTTCTAAATCGGGCGGTGAGGACAATTAATCTCTAACTCATTATTTTTCATGTTTGCTAAAATAAGCGCCTTTCGGTTTTCCGTATCTGCACTAGAGCTACAAATTAAAGGATTACAATGACGGTACGCACCCGCTTTGCTCCCAGCCCAACAGGCTATCTGCACATCGGCGGCGCTCGCACAGCGCTATTTTCCTGGCTTTATGCCCGCAAGCACGGCGGTCGCTTTGTGCTGCGTATCGAAGATACCGACCTGGAACGTTCCACGGCTGAATCGGTTAATGCCATTCTTGAAGGTATGACCTGGCTGGGTCTGGAATACGACGAAGGCCCGTTCTACCAGACCAAACGCTTCGATCGTTACAAAGAGGTGATCCAGCAGCTTCTGGATCAGGGCGATGCTTACTACTGCTACTGCACCAAGGAAGAGCTGGAGGTCATGCGTGAAGAGCAGATGGCTAACAAGCAAAAACCGCGCTACAACGGCAAATGTCGCGATGGTGCTGAGCCACGAGAGGGCGTAGAGCCGGTAATTCGCTTCCGCAACCCTATCGACGGTGAAGTGGTGATCGATGATTTGATTAAGGGCAAAGTGGTTATCAAAAACAGCGAGCTGGATGACCTGATTATTGCTCGCGGTGATGGTTCACCGACCTACAATCTGACCGTTGTGGTAGATGATGCTGATATGGAGATGGATTACGTTATCCGCGGTGATGACCACCTGAATAACACGCCACGTCAGATCAATATCCTTAAAGCGTTGGGAATCGAGCCGCCTAAATACGCCCATGTGCCGATGATCCTCGGTGGTGATGGCAAGCGTCTCTCCAAGCGCCATGGCGCAGTGAGCGTCATGTCTTATCGTGACGAAGGCTACATGCCAGAGGCGCTGCTGAACTATCTGGTGCGTCTGGGTTGGTCTAACGGCGATCAAGAGATCTTCTCTATTGATGAAATGATCGAGCTGTTCTCTCTGGAAGGCTGTAACAAAGCCGCTTCGACGTTCAACCCAGAAAAGCTCCAATGGCTGAATCACCAATATATTATGAATAGTGATCCTGCTCACGTGGCGCACCACCTGAGCTACCACTTGGGGAGTATCGATATTGATCCGACTCAAGGGCCGGATATTATCGAGGTGATCAAGGCGCAGCGCGAAAAGGCCAAGACCTTGGTTGAGCTGGCTGCGATTTGTGAGTTCTATTACCGCGATCCTGCGGAATACAACGCAAAATCTGCCAAGAAGGCCTTTGCCGGTGATGCGGCCGATGTGCTGGCTCATCTGCACGACGCGATGGATGCCATGACTGATTGGAGTCGTGAGGCTATTCACGCCACGTTGGAGGCCGTTGTGAACAAGCTAGAGGTTGGTTTTGGCAAAGTCGGCATGCCCGCACGTCTCGCAGTCACTGGTGGTGCGGCTTCGCCTGATCTGGATCTGGTGCTGTTCTTGATCGGTAAAGAGGCATGCCTGCGTCGTTTCTCCAAAGCAATTGAATTCATCAAGGCCGGGGAATAAGGAAATACCATGAGCGAATCAAATACCCCAAGCAACTTTATTCGTCAGATCATTGATGCTGATCTGGCAGCGGGCAAGCACAGCAAAGTTGCTACCCGTTTTCCGCCGGAGCCTAATGGTTATCTGCATATCGGGCATGCTAAATCGATCTGCCTGAACTTCGGGCTGGCCAATGATTACAACGGTACCTGCAACCTGCGTTTTGACGACACCAATCCACACAAAGAGGATATGGAGTTCGTACAATCGATTCAGGATGACGTGAAATGGCTGGGTTTTCAATGGGCCAATGAGCCGTATTACGCCTCCAGCTATTTCGATCAAATTTATGGCTTTGCTGTTGAGCTGATTAAGAAGGGTAAGGCCTATGTGTGTGAGCTGACGGCAGAAGAGACGCGCGAATACCGCGGCACGCTGAAAGAGCCGGGCAAGAACAGCCCTTATCGTGATCGTTCCGTAGAAGAGAATCTGGATCTGTTCGAGCGCATGAAAAAAGGCGAATTCGCCGATGGTGAAAAGGTGCTGCGTGCCAAAATCGATATGGCCTCACCTAACATCAACCTGCGTGACCCAATGCTGTACCGTATTCGTCACGGTGTGGTGCATCATCAGACGGGTTCTGAGTGGTGTATCTATCCAATGTATGACTTCACGCATCCAATCAGTGACGCGTTGGAAGGCATTACTCACTCTATCTGTACGCTGGAATTTGAAGATCACCGCCCGCTGTATGACTGGGTGCTGGATAACATTACCATTGACTGCCATCCGCAGCAGATCGAGTTTTCACGCCTGAATCTTGAATACACCGTGATGAGTAAGCGTAAGCTGACACAACTGGTGAGCGAAGGTCATGTTGAAGGTTGGGATGACCCTCGTATGCCGACGATTGCTGGTATCCGTCGTCGTGGTTATTCGCCTGCTGCTATGCGCGAGTTCTGTCACCGTATCGGTGTTACCAAGAGTGAAGGTACGATTGAGATGGAATTGCTGGAGAATACCATGCGCGATGATCTCAACGTCAATGCTCCACGCCGCATGGGTGTGCTGGATCCTCTCAAGGTGGTGATTACCAACTATCCTGATGACAAAGTGGAAGAAGTGGATTCACCTAACCACCCACAAAATGAAGAGATGGGTTCGCACAAGACCCCATTTTGCAACGAAGTCTATATCGAGCGAGAAGACTTCCGTGAAGAGGCCAACAAGAAGTTCAAGCGTCTGGTGAAGGGTAAGGCAGTACGCCTGC
>JBNKYV010000079.1:0-10156 GCA_050301075.1 Gammaproteobacteria bacterium | reverse complement strand
ATCTTGGTTGGCTCGTTGTTTGGGGCGGTGTGTTTGGCGGTTTGATTGGCCTGGTTTCTGCGCTGGTCGTGCTGCAGATCGAATCATTAGTATAGAAATATTATTTATGAACGATTTAATCACACAGCTTGATTCAAAGTGGAAGGCATTTTGTGAGCAGGAGTTTGCAAAGCCCTATATGCAGACGTTAGCTGAATTTTTGGAAAACGAAGACGCTAATGGTGAGGTTATCTATCCGCCGGCTGAGCAACGTTTTAACGCACTTTTATATACGCCATTCAATGAAGTTAAGGTGGTGATTGTCGGGCAGGACCCCTATCACGGAGAAGGGCAGGCGCACGGGTTGAGTTTTAGTGTGCCAGAGGGGATTAAGATTCCGCCTTCATTGCGCAATATCTATAAAGAGCTGCATCGTGATTTGGGAATGCCGATTCCCGAGTCGGGTAATTTGGAATCTTGGGCTAAGCAAGGTGTGTTGTTGCTGAATGCATCGTTAACGGTTCGCGCTGGCGAGGCAAACAGCCATAGCAAAAAGGGTTGGTTGAAGTTTACCAATGCCTGTATTGAGCAGATTAACAATGAGTGTGAAGGTGTGGTGTTTCTCGCCTGGGGGCGGTTTGCCCATAACGTTTGTGCTGTGGTCGATACATCAAAGCACTGCGTTATCAAAACCTCCCACCCTAGTCCGTTAGGTGCTTCAAAAGCTGGGAAAGACTTTGTGGCGTTTATGGGGAGTGGTTGTTTTTCTATGGCCAATGATTATTTGAATAAGACAGGCAAGGCGACGATCGACTGGTCGATCTAGTTTTTCCGGACGGGGGGCAAAACAGATGAATGTTGTGGTGCGTGCTTTATTTGTGGTTTTGCTCTATTGCCCGTTATTTGCGGTTGCTGAGGATAAGACAGACGAGTCGTCCGACGTATCAGTTGCCTACCAATATGCTTTGTATTATCTGGGTGAGGTTGAGCAGGATGCTTTTGTTCAAGCGGCCAAAACCATTAATAGGCGCTTCAGCGATTTTGTAATCTCGACAGATTTTTCAAAAAAGCCAATTCAACCCACCATATATATGGGGCTGATAAGGGATGTAAAAAATCAGTATGCCCCTCCGGATGTGGAGTCGATTGGCTACTTTGGTCATGGCCTGAGTCGGAAGCAGGCAGAGCAGGTGCAAAATGCCAATGGCGCTCTGGTATTGAATTTTGTCTTTCCCCTTAAAGATCTTTTTAAGGCTCAGTACCAATCACAGCAAATAATGGATGTATTGGCTGACGATAAAGATGCCTTGATATGGGATGAAGAGACGCGCGAAATTTTTACCCCTGACGCTTGGCAGTCATGGCGTATTGATTCCTGGGAAAATGGCATCCCTTACATGAGTAAGCAGACGGTTATACATGCCTACAACACCGGCGAATATGTGCGGGCGATTACCTTGGGCATGGCTAAATTTGCGCTGCCTGACGTGGTGATCAATGATATTTCCTGGGCGCAAAATAGTAGCGCCGGTAATTTGATTAACTTGGTGGCGCAGTCTTTTGTTGAAGGGAATATCTTTGACGAGAAGATGACTATGGAACTGAACGTTGAGCAAATTCTTCACCCGGAATTTCGTGAATATATGTTGGCCTCTCTGTACGACAATGCTCATCCGCAAGTGAAATTGAAGTTCAAGCCCGCTCGTGCGGAAGAGGGTGATCCAGACAATTATTTAATTCAAATCAGCTTCGACCACATTAAAGGCAATACAAACCAGGAGCGTCAGGATGTGCTGTTTAACTCCTTATTTGGCTATGTGGACGAGGTTACGCAGGTACGTCATAACGATGAAATCTTAGCCGCCAGTGCGCGCGCCAAAGAGGCGCTGCCCGGACTTAAACAGGATTTTTTAAAAGGTTTAGAGCCAGGCGAATATATTAGTCTCAAGGCCCCCTTCGAAACGGCCAATGGTGGCACGGAGTGGATGTGGGTTGAGGTGATGCGTTGGCAGGGTGATGATATTACCGGCCTGCTTAGAAATGAGCCGCAAAATGTGCCGGGGCTACGGGGAGGCTCTACAGTGAAGATCAATCAGCAGGATATTTTTGATTATTTACGCGAGTTTCCTGATGGCACTAGCAAGGGCAATGAAACCGGCAGGTTGATTCAGAAGTACTTTTCTCGATAGCCGGCGACGGCGTTCGGGGCTGGGGCACAACTAATGGTAGAATAGCCCCCTTAGCGCCAATAACACTAATTTGATTGGATACGTAATCAATGAGCAACGTAGAACAATACATGACTGACCTGGGCCAGCGTGCCCGTGCAGCCTCCCGCATGATGGGACGCGCCGATACCAATGCCAAAAACACAGCTTTGGAAGCAATTGCCGCTGCTCTTGAGGCAAATGAGGTTGCCTTGCTGGAGGCGAATGCCAAAGATATGCAGGCTGGCCGTGAGAGTGGCCTGGATGCAGCATTGCTGGATCGTTTGGAGCTGACGCCGAAAGGTATCGCCGGCATGGCAGAAGGTTTGCGTCAGATCATTGCGTTGCCTGATCCCGTGGGTGAAGTCTCTGACATGGCCTATCGCCCCAGTGGTATCCAGATTGGCAAGATGCGTGTGCCGTTAGGCGTGGTTGGCATTATTTACGAGTCTCGTCCTAACGTAACAGCTGATGCGGCTGCCTTGTGCCTGAAATCAGGCAATGCAGCGATTCTGCGCGGCGGTAAAGAGGCGATTCACTCTAACCAGGCGATTGCTCAATGTATTCATGCCGGTTTGGAAAAGGCTGGCTTGCCTGCTGATGCGGTGCAAGTGATCGAGACAACGGATCGTGCCGCTGTCGGTATGATGATCACCATGCCTGAATATGTGGATGTGATTATCCCGCGTGGTGGTAAAGGTTTGATTGAACGTATCAGTGCTGATGCGCGCGTACCTGTTATTAAACACCTGGATGGTATCTGTCACGTCTATATTGATGACGAAGCTGATTTAGAAAAAGCAACGCAAATTGCATTCAACGCTAAAACTCATCGTTATGGTGTGTGCAATGCAATGGAAACACTGCTAGTGGCTGAAGGTATCGCGGAACAGGTACTGCCAGAGTTGTGTGGTATGTATAAAGAGAAAGGTGTTGAGTTACGCGGTTGTGCTACAACACAAAAGGTCGTTGATGGTGTGATTGCGGCAACAGCAGAAGATTGGGATACCGAATATCTTGCGCCCGTGTTATCGATTCGTGTGGTGAAGGATATGGATGAGGCGATAGATCACATCAATACGCACAGCTCTGGTCATACCGAATCGATCGTGACAGAGAATTACACCAAATCGCGTCGTTTCCTGCGTGAAGTGGATTCCTCTTCTGTCATGGTAAACGCATCAACACGTTTTGCTGACGGTTTTGAATATGGTTTGGGCGCAGAGATCGGTATCAGTACCGATAAATTTCACGCCCGGGGCCCTGTGGGGTTGCATGGCCTGACATCGCAGAAGTACATCGTCTTCGGCGATGGGCAGATTCGTCAATAATGACGAATTAAGCTTGTGAGGCGCATCTGTGGTCGATAACTCAAACATAAGAAAACACGATGTTTTCTTTTACGGTTTGTATATGGACCCTGATGTGCTCTCGCAAGTCGGTGTTGAGGCGCGTAACCCGCGCATCGCATCGATAAATGATTTCGCTTTGGCCATCGGTAACAAAGCGACGCTTTTGCGAGCTCCGGGGCAAAGAGCCCATGGAGTGATCTACGCACTTACCCATGCCGAAATTCATCAGCTCTACTGGGGGGCGGGTTTGGATGAATATGCTGCCGAAGCCCTGTTAGCCGATGTTGATGGTGTTTCTGTTCCTGTCTTGTGTTGCAATTTGATCACGCCACCGGCTGAAGGTGAATCCAATCCTGATTACGAAGCAAAACTACGTGCAGCAAAGATAAAGCTGGGCGTACCCGGGGTCTAATCGCTCGTGATTGGTATTTTCGGCGGTACGTTTGATCCTGTTCATTACGGTCATTTAAGGCCGCTTTGGGATGTTAAAGAGGCTTTGTCGCTTGATGAGCTGCGTTTGATTCCCTGTTTTATACCGCCGCATCGCGACGAACCAGGCGCAATGCCAGAGCAACGTTTGGAAATGTTGCGTCTTGCTGTGCAGGGTACGCCTGAGTTTGCTATCGATACGCGCGAGCTTGAACGCGGCGGGCCATCTTATATGGTCGATACTTTGCAATCACTGCGTGACGAGATTGGCGCAACCTCAATGAGCTTAATCATGGGGATGGATGCTTTTGTCATGTTGCACACTTGGCATCAGTGGCAACGCCTGTTTGAACTGGCGCATATCGTCGTGATGCATCGTCCTGGGGGGCAATTACCCGAGTCTGGCGTATTGGCTGATGAGCTGCTGAAGAGGCGTCTGACAGCATCAGTCGAGTCATTAAAAAACGCACCAGCCGGCTGTGTGTTTGTGCAAAAAGTGACTCAATTGGACATTTCTGCCACCCAAATCCGGACAATTTTGGCCAAAAATGGCGATGTCCGTTTCCTTATGCCCGATCCAGTGAGACAATATATAGCCCAGGCTGGCCTCTACGCGCGAGCCTAAATTGAATAGCCAAAAGTGGTTTAAGTAAGTATGAAAGTTATCGAAGAGTTAAAAGATCTAGTCGTCACCTCGCTGGAAGATATGAAAGCGGTTGATATCGTGGTGCTGGATGTGAAAGAGAAATCCAGCATTGCGGATTACATGATTGTTGCCAGTGGTACCTCTGATCGCCACGTAAAAGCCGTTGCCAACTCGGTTGCGGAAGATGCCAAGAAAGCAAACTACATGCCTCTGGGTGTAGAGGGTGACAATGTTGGTGAGTGGGTGTTAATCGACTTAGGTGATGTGATCGTGCACGTGATGATGCCTGCTATCCGTGACTTCTATCAGTTGGAAAAACTGTGGGAAGCTGGTTCAGTTGAAGAAATGGCAGCCATTAAACCTCAGCAAGGTTAAATGAAGATACGCCTCATTGCAGTCGGGCAGAAAATGCCCGACTGGGTTAAAAAAGGTTACGACGAATACGCCAAACGTCTGCCGCATAGTTGTAGCCTCAAGCTTGTCGAGATTGCACCGGGCCATCGAAGCAAAAGTAGTGATCCCAAGAAAGCAATTGAAGACGAAAGCCAAAAAGTTCTCGCGGCAATTCCTCAAAACACGCGCGTTATCGCCCTCGATGAGCGTGGTAAGCAATGGACTACGTTAAAGCTCGCGGATCAGATGCGTGATTGGATGCAGGATGGTCGCGATGTCGTTTTGCTCGTCGGCGGGCCAGATGGCCTTTCTCAAGAGTGCAAGCAGCGCGCAGAACAAACGTGGTCACTTTCAAATCTAACGCTGCCACACCCTTTGGTGCGTGTATTTCTTGCTGAGCAACTTTATCGTGCCTGGAGCGTGACGCAGGGGCACCCCTATCATCGCGAATAATCATATTGTCTGATTTGCCTGTTGCTGCTGTTTCCTAAATATTTCCCGATTATGGTGTTGTAAGCATTAAGTTCTGAATTGATGCTTCTAATATTTCACCAATCCTCCCATTTCTCTTTTTGGTTGTTTAGCCGAAAGAGTTCTTTCTATTCGTACCTGTTTTTTAATGCTGATAAAAATACAGTGTTTTTTTTGAGTATTTGGGAGGCAAAAAATGCTGCACTCGAATTGAGTGGTTTGGTGGAAATTTGAATTCTGTTTTTGTTTTTTTAGTGCTCACGTTGATGATGGATTTTTCGGATAGCGTGATGTCGTTTTGAGTGTGATGCGGTTCACGTTTATTTAATGAGCAAAGCGAAAATATTTGTGCGTGATAAAAGTAATAAACATGTAAATGTTTTTGTGAATTGTTTTAATTTTTTTGCGTGAAGTTGTTTTTAACAAAAAACTATAATATTTAGCCGCGTTTTTTTGCTATTTATTTAAAAATATGTTTAAAGTTCTTGATTAGTCGTCTAATATTTTGTTGAGTGTGGTCGATTATGTTGGGGAGATAGCTCATGGGCGCTCATTATTTTTGCGGATTCGCAAAAAAATAAAACGGAAAAATGAGCGCGAGTTGGCACTCTTTACATTAACAACAACTGGAGAATGTATAGATGGTAAGAAAAGCAACAAGGAAAAAAGCGACCCGTAAAAAAGCTACGCGTAAAAAAGCAGCTCGTCGTAAGGTAGCAGTAGTATCAGTTGATAAACTGCTGAGTGAGGCGCCAATCAACGCTGAGCACAAACGTACGATTGCTGCAGCTTCTCGTGCTGCAAAAGCTGAAGCGCGTGCTGATGCAGCTGTTGCTAAAGCAACTGCTAAGGTTGATGCGGCAGCGGCTAAAGTGAAATCTGCTTCAGCGGCGGCCAAAACCAAGAAAACAGCAGCAGCGAAAAATGCAGCAGCTAAAGCACGTGATGCGAAAGCAACTGCTTCTGCGGCGTTGAAAGTAGCTAAAGCAGCTCTTTCTGAAGTAAAAGCTGAAACCAAAACAGCAGTAGCTGCTGTGATGGCAGTTAAGAAGAAAGAAGATGCTAGAAATGCAGCGGTTGCAGCATTCGTTGAAAAATGGGAAAAAGCGTATGACCGTAAAGCTGCAAAAGCAGCTAAGAAAAAAGGTCGTCGTAAGGTGCGTCGTAAAAAAGCAGCTTAATCGCTTAACCTTAGTAACAGATGAAAGGCCCGCTTATGCGGGCCTTTTGTTTTTTTGTTGGAAATATTGAGTATACCTAGTGGTTATTTTGTCGGGAGTCACATCATATTGTGGTTCGTGCCGATAAAGAAATATGCTAGAAAGTGTGTGGAGGCGTTACAATTAGTGCCTTTGGCGGGGCTTACAGTTTCAATGATGAATAAAAAGGCAATGATCTGTTTGGGGTCTGCATCTCCACGGCGGCGTGAATTGTTGGACCAGATTGGGATCAAACACATGGTGCGTGCGGCAGATATTGATGAGACTCCCTTGCCAAACGAGTCTGCTGAGGTTTATGTATTGCGTATGGCGTTGACCAAGGCGCGCGCCGTACAATCAACGCTTTCCGAAAATGAGCTGATGCCAGTCCTGGGTTCTGATACCGCAGTAGTGGTGGATGGTGAAATTAAGGGTAAGCCCAGAGATGAAGCTGACGGTTTGGCTATGTTGCGTAGTCTCTCCGGACGTTCTCACCAGGTGTTGACAGCTGTTGCCATGGTAGATGGAGAGCGTGAAGCGAGTCGCTTGAGTGTTAACCACGTGCGCTTTCGTCCAATGAGCGAAGTTGAGTGCCAGGCATATTGGAATACGGGGGAGCCAGCAGACAAAGCTGGCGGTTACGGAATTCAAGGCTATGCTGCCTGTTTTATCGAACACCTGGAGGGGAGTTTTTCGGCAGTGATGGGATTGCCATTGTTCGAAACAGCTCAGCTTTTAAAAGAATTTAATTACGAGATTTACGAGGGCTGGGGCTCCGCCAGCTGATAATAATTATGTCTGTTGAGATTTTGATGAATGTAACGCCACAGGAAACGCGTGTGGCGGTTGTTGAAAATGGCGTTCTGCAAGAGGTTATTGTCGAGCGTGAGCGCCGCCGCGGTTTGGTGGGCAATATATATAAAGGTAAGGTCTCTCGCGTGTTGCCTGGCATGCAGGCTGCTTTCGTAGATGTTGGGCTGGAGCGTGCAGCATTTTTACACGCATCTGATGTCGCCCAGGCAAACTCGACAACTGGCAATGGCGAAGAGCCGGTAAAAACGGACAATATTACCCAGTTACTGCACGAAGGGCAGGAACTATTGGTGCAGGTGATTAAAGACCCCATTGGAACCAAAGGGGCAAGGCTCACCACGCATATCACCATTCCTTCGCGTTTTCTTGTGTTTACCCCGAATGTATTTCACGCGGGTGTCTCGTTGAAGATTGAGGACGAGGCTGAGCGTCAGCGTTTGAAAGATGTTGTGACGACCTTTATGGATGGCGGTTATGGCGGTTATATCGCACGTACCGCTGCTGAAGGTATTGGTATCGATGGCATTAAAGCGGATATCGAGTTTCTAACTAAACTGTGGGAATCGGTACGTGAGCGTGCCGCGACAGCGAAAGCCGGTGATATTGTGCATGAAGATTTACCGCTGGTTTTGCGCATTTTGCGCGACGTGGTGGATGGTGAAGTGGAGAAGATCCGTATCGATTCACGTAGCACGACTCGTCGTGTGCACCAGTTTGCCGAGCGCTTTATGCCGGAGATTGCCAAACAGGTCAGTCACTATCCTGGTGAGCGTCCCATCTTCGATCTGTACGGGGTGGAGGATGAGATTCAGCGCGCGCTTGATAGAAAGGTACACCTAAAATCCGGTGGCTATCTGATTATCGATCAAACAGAGGCGATGACAACCGTCGATGTGAACACCGGCGCCTTTGTTGGGCATCGAAATCTGGAAGAGACTATCTTCAAAACCAATCTTGAAGCAACACAGGCTATCGCGCGTCAGTTACGTCTGCGTAATCTGGGCGGCATTATCATCATCGACTTTATTGACATGGTGGAAGATGAGCACAAGCGTCAGGTGTTGCGTTCGTTGGAGAAAAATTTAGAGCGTGATCGTGCCAAGAGTCATATTACCGAAGTTTCTGCGCTTGGCTTGGTGGAGATGACACGCAAGCGTACGCGTGAGAGTCTGGAGCGTGTGCTTTGTGAGCCGTGCCCAACGTGTAATGGGCGTGGTACTTTGAAAACCCCCGAAACGGTCTGTTACGAAATTTTTCGCGATATTTTGCGTGAAGCGCGTCAGTTTGATGCTTCTCAATACCTGGTATTGGCATCGCAAGAGGTGGTTGATTTACTGCTCGATGAGGAGTCGACCAGCGTTGCAGAGCTGGAGGAGTTTATTGGCAAACATATCAAATTGCAGGTGGAATCTCTTTACACCCAGGAACAGTTTGATGTGGTGATGTTGTGACGCACGTCACAACACCTGAAACTGAGTTACGGCATTATCATCGTTAGTGACACGCACGCTTAACATACTGCGCATTATCTCCCGTCACACGTGGTGGTGGACGTTCGCCTTTATTATTCTGCTGGCACTCTCTTTAACCCTCGCGCGGCTGCTATTACCTCAGTTAGATCGATATCGTGGTGATGTCGAGGCCAAGGTCAGTTCCATAATCAATCAGCCCGTTTCCATTGCTGGCTTTGAAGTGGGTTGGCACGGATTGGGGCCTCGTCTCTCCCTTCAGGATTTGCGCGTGATGGATGGGGATGGTGAACGCAGCTTGATGGGCTTTGAGTCTGCGCTGATTGATATTTCCGTTATCGAAAGTCTTCGCCAATGGCAGCTGGAGTTTGCTGACTTTACGCTGGTAGGTGCCAAGCTCGATGTCGAGCGTGATGTGGAAGGTAACTACTGGATCGCAGGTATCAAAATCCCCGCCAATGAAGAGGAAGAGTCTGAAACGTCAGGCTCAGAATCCTCAGAATCAGAACAACATGAAAAAGAGGAGCGCCAACTCGGCGCACTTGCCTGGATTCTTCGTCAGCCCCATTTAGCGTTGCAGGATGGTGAGATTCGTTGGTATGACCAAGACTCAAAAACTGAGCTTGTTTTCAGTCAGTTAAATATTCACCTTCAGTACGTTGGTGGCAAGCACCTGTTAGGTGGGCAGATACGTTTGCCGGATGCCATTGGTCACGAGATCGAATTAGTGGTCAATGCGACAGGTGAGAGTGCTGATCCGCGCGATCTGGATGTTGAATTCTATTTAAATGGATCCGGCCTACAGTTTACTCAGTGGATAGCGGACCATCCTGCCTTGTACTCCCTGCTGGGTGTACGCATTGTTAACGGTAGCGTGCAGACAGAATTGTGGGGGCGTTGGGCGCAAAAACGCTTGCAAGAGATTCAGGGGAGTGTAGGCCTGAATGACCTTTATTTAGCCTACGATGAATTTTCTGAGCAGATGGGGGTGACCGTCCATCGTCTCGATGCCTTGTCTGGCAATTTTTCCTGGCAGGGTACGCGCAATCAATGGCAATTGGATGTTAATGATTTCCTGGTGGTTAAAGGTGCAGAGATGTCTCTGCCTTCGCGTATTCACATCAGTAAAAACAAGCTCGATGAGGCGCGCGAGTTTGAAATCGCATTTACTGAATTGGATGTGGCCAGTGTTGCTGAA